>MGAF01000001.1 GCA_001789635.1 Candidatus Roizmanbacteria bacterium RIFCSPLOWO2_01_FULL_35_13
CATCGTACATATGGACAGTTCACCTCCTAGTGTACTGTCCATTTTAGTTCTTAAAGAGCCCTACTTTCAAACACTACTGAGTTTTGAAATGACTTCTAGGGATATCAGACAACAAATATTTGATGGTTTCCGTTTTTGTTTTCTTCCCGGCGACGTTCATCCAATTGTACGGGAAATAAATTCTTACTGGCCACAACGAAGAAAATTTTAACATAATTATATCTATCTTTATCCATGTTATGCCAAACATGTACCTTTCAGTCGTAACGGCTTATATATGTTTCGAGACATTGTTAAACGTGAGATTGGGAAAGTACATTTACAAAAGACAGAAGGAATTCGTATCAGAGAAATTTTTATATTTGACTTTTTAACTTCTGAAGAATTACGATTAGTACAAAACTGTCAATATGTCTTTACAAAGGATGGATATATCTTAGTACCATAAATCAAATTTTTTCATCTATTTTATTATTCTTTCTATTAGTTCAGCCTAAATATCTACTTTTGTAGCATATAAGCGACTGACAAAGATTTCGATTATACCGCTCGCAAATAAATTTGCTCGAGTATATATCCCTCTAAGTTGTTTTGTTCTGAACAAATGGGAACAAACCAACGTAAGAGGGATAAAAACGTTTAATCGAAATATGACCAGAATTTCGCGCCGACTATTGAACGATAGTAACCTCAAACAATCCTAACGGTTGGTTATGCGTAAAAACCGGTATTTTAATTAATTGTTAAACTCGTCAAAGCTTTTAATAATGGAGGGCTGATTTTAATTCTCATCTATTGAAGCTCCCACGATCTAACGGTCGGGGATTTACGCGAAGGCGGATTTAAAATAAAATCGTAAATCAACCTTGAAGTGAGGCCATTCCACCCGTCGGGTGGAATAGGCACGATTTTGAAATATTTTAGCCAGCTTCCCTATTCAGTGTATTATTCGTTTACATTAGCCTATATATACAATCTAATTTTGATTTTTGTAGCATATAAGCCATTGATTTAGCTTAAAAATTGTATTAATTTAGCTTCATTCCACCCGTCGGGTGGAAAAAAAGAAAAAAATATGGCAAGTCATAAAATAGTACTCGCGACCAATGAAACTTATCATTTGTTTAATCGAAGCATTGGTAAAGTTGATATTTTTAGTAACCTTGACAATCTAAATAAAATTCTGGAGGTAGTCAATTACTATCGTTATCCCCAGCGTATCAAGCTTTCAAGATATAACTCCATGTTAGAGTCGCAAAAGAGTGAATATTTGTCGACCATTATTAAAAATCCACCCCTGATTGATATCTATGTATTTTCCTTTATGCCTAATCATTTTCATTTATTGGCAAAGCAACTGCAGGATAAGGGAATAACTATATTTTTGAGTAATATTCAAAACAGTTTTGCAAAATATTTCGATCTCAAAAACGATAGAAATGGAGGACTGTTCCAAAGAAGTTTTAAGGCAAAAAGAATCACGAACAATGGAGAATTTATTCATGTTTCACGGTATATCCATATCAATCATGTTACTTCTAGAATTATCGAATTCGAACAGCTAAAAACCTACGAATGGACGTCTCTACCTTGTTATCTTAACGAAAAACTAAATAAATTTGTAAACACTAAACCAATTCTTGATTATTTCAAAACTCCCGAAAAGTATCTAAAATTTTTAGAAAATAATGTCGATCATCAGAGAAAACTTAAGAAAATTAAGGATTTGTTACTGGACTGAAGCTATTCCACCCGACGGGTGGAATAGGCACGAAATTGCAATTTTATCCTTTTTTATCCCCAGATAAAACCGAAGTTAGGCAGGTTTTTATAAAAAAAGTCACCTGAGCCTGAAATACTTATTTCAAAGTCCTTATCCGGATGTTGGATAATAACTGTATCACGCATCATTCCACCTTCGGACACTTCATTACGGTAAAGAGTTCCCTTTTGTCCGTCAAGGGTGTACTCTTCAATATTTTCTTGAGGTACGTCCGGTCTGGGAATATTTTTGCGGCAGCTTATTGTAATATTCTCGAGCGGCGGTTTTATGCTGGCAAAGAATACTTTTTTATACCCTTCTGACCGGTCTTCTGAAATTTGACCGTCAAAAACCAGACTGAATGAGCAGTCCGGATCCCAGTAGTTATTTTCAATTGGAGTCGGTGATAAATATTTGGTTGGAATAATTTTATTTTCAGATATAATTCTAGTTTCATTACCGTGAGGCAGATCTGAAGGAGAGTTAATTTTAAGAAACATATAGCCTCCTATCGCACCGCTAACCAAAAGCAGGGCAAAAAGAGGAATAACCCAATAGAGTAGGCGGGAATGTTTTTCCTCGAAAGCCGGTTGGACAGTCTCCAATTCCTTTGCATTTTTATAAAGTAAAATCAGGTAAATATTTACAAGAGGATTTAAAACCAACAGTATAATGATTGCAAGAATAAGTTTGATAGTTCCGGATCGGATTAATAGCGGCAGATAAGTTAAAGCATAAAAAAGTAAATATACCGTTAAAATTCTCATGAATATTTCCCAGAATCTGGCTTTTACCAAGCGCCCGCTGGCATCCAGAGACTCATATACTTTTTTATTTTCAAACAGCAAAAAAAATCGGGAAAAAGAAAACCAGACTAGAAATATTATTCCCGGGATAATGAATAACATTATTCCGCCCATTATCATTAATCCTCCAAGACCTGACATTAATAACATCGGCCAGACATATCGTAGTGATTTTTTATAAAGATCAGTCAAACCGGTGTAACTTTCCGGAGAATAGAAAAAAATAAGTTGAGTAATAATCGTGCAAGTTTCCGCGAGAATTACAAAGATTAAAAAAAGTAAAAAGGGAAGTCCCAAAGTGATTATTTTTGGAAGATCAAATAAATCTGACTGTCTATCCGGCCGCAGGATCAAGCTAAATAAAAGAATCAGAAGTCCAGTAATTAAAAGAGCAGGAAAATAAAATAAGCGGGAATAAAGCAGTATTTTAATATAAGTTTTCCAGTTCCGGCTAAAAATTTGCCAGGATTCTCTCAAAAGTTCTTGTGGTTTTTTCATGTTATTTAGAGGGACATCTTGAATCTGCCCCCGGAAAGTATTGAATCTTACAGCCGGCAGGCAGATTTCCGCCGCTAATATAGTTATACCAGAACTCAATTCCCTTAGTGAAGCCGATTGCATCCTGACACTTATTGTTTACCCAGTAATTTGCTCCGTAGCGGTAGTTGCAGGCCCATAATGCATAGTTTCCCGGATAGGCTGACTGCAGGCCAAAGTGACATTCCATCTGTTCGCAGATTGAAGAATTGGCAGCCATTTTGGTGTACGTGTTATCTCTATTCCGTCTATAGTCACATCCGAGTTTGGTTGCCTGGGTCGCACCTCCGGCTGCTGATTCCTCGATCCAGAGAGAAATTAGAAAAAGCGGATTGAAGTTATATTTTATTGCATATTGCTGCACCGTTTTCCAGTCCTGCAAAAGTTTGGTTGTCTGCCAATAGGCAGGATAATAAGTTTTCATTTTATTGTAAGCATTAGTTATTCCGGTCTGAGCAGCCTGGCAGTTGGCATTGCGGAATGGCAGGGAGTAGTAACTGGTTCCGTTAAAAGCGCAGACTTCTTTGGTAGTTGCGGGCATGGCTGTTCCACCATTAGGATAGTATTCTTTGACATTCGGCAGGCCGTTATCCATCCAGCTGCAGTTTCCGCCGGTTATCGGATCTGTGGTCGGTTGAGGTCCGCCGGTTGGAATAGGAGTAGTTGTGGGTGGTGGAATAGGTGAGGGAGTAGCAGTCGGCCAGATTGCCATGCCTATAAGGCTTGGTAGATTATATATCCGGGAAAATGTCGGACTGTTTAATTGGGTATTCGGAACTGAGGAAGGCGGAGGAGCGGGATTTCCGGGTATCAGTCCGATAACCAGGGTTCCGCCAATCACAAGAGCAATAATTACAAGAATAACTCTATTATTCATTTTAATTTACACCCGGTCGGACTGCCTACTACCAAACTGGAGATATTCGCGCAGTTGTTGAATTTTTGTCCGCCGTAATCACCGTAATATTTGCAGACATTCTCACAGTAGTTGTCGGTGCAGGCTCCATAAAATCTGCAGCTTACAATTGCAATATCTTTTATACTCCAGTTCAATTCGCAGCCTGTGGTTTGCGTCGATAAATTTTTATAAAGAAATCCGCCCAGAACCATGGCGTCAAAAAGCACTCTCCGGTCAGGAGTTGCTCCTTTAAAAAATTGCTGAAATTTAGCCGTGACACTATTCTGTTCGGATTGGTTGATCTGCATTAAGCCCATGATTCCTTGTGATGCAGCACTCGGGTTCCCCACTGCATTGGCGCATCTTGTACCCGCGCCGGCCGCGTCGGGCGCTATAAGACCAGTTATTGTGTTATAACTGTATCCGTAACATGAATCGCCTGCACCAGCCAAAGGGGGCTTCCACCAGCCATAGGTATTATAAAAACGGAATATTGCCGGAGTTGAGGTTGTGAAAAATCTTTGTTGGGTTTCCTGGGTTTTGATTGCCAGAATAAGAGCTGCCGGTGTGCACGATACTGCCTCTGCCATTGCGGCAATTTCCTGCAGGCCGGATCCCGGTCTGACAGTTCCGATTGACATGGGGGTTGGATTGGGATTTCCGGGGGTTGTTGGAACAGGATTTGTGCCGGTTGGTACGATCGGTAAGGGAGTAGCTGTTGGCCAAATAGCCAAACCGATCAGACTTGGCAGATTATATACCTGGGAAAAAGTCGGACTGTTTACCTGTGTGTTTGAACCGGATGAAGGCGGAGGAGCGGGGCTTTTTGGAATTAATCCGATAACAAGAGTTCCTGCAATGGCGAGAACTAAAATAATAATTACAATTCTATTATTACCCATTAATTAAATAATACATAAAACCTATGGTAATTATAGTCTCATTTTTCAAATGACACCTTTCAGGTGTATCGGATTGTCAGATGATTTACGGAGCACTAGTTTTGAAAATCAGTTTTAACAGTTTTAAATATCTTATTTGAATACAAGATATTAAAATCTCTATTATTTAGCCGCTGAAAAAGACCTTCACTATCACATTCTGCCACGGGCTTGGTTTTTATTGAATATTGAATGACAGATCTATAGCCGCCCTCTTGCAGTTTCTCATGACTTAAAGTACTCATTTCTCTATCACCATAATATAATTTACTCTGAGTAAAAGTTGCACTGTCACACCCATTTATACTCCAGAGTGGATCCGCATCCGGATCTTTAGCAAATTCTGCCTGAATAAAGGACGGCAGATTACCGGTATAATTATCAGGAATTGAGGCCGGATTAAAATGATATTTTAACTCGACTGTTACTGTTTTATTTATTTGTTCAGTTGAAAAATTGACTTCATCCAAAATAAAATTATCATCCATGCTTTTGAAGATGCTTTCGTACTCCTTTAGACCTCTTTCATATTGGTAATTATATGCTATAAAGCGAATAATTATTGATGCAATAGTTAGTGTTATCAGTACGAGAAAAAATCCGAAAACATAAAACCAGCTGAGTTTAGTCTTAAAAATATATTTAAAAATTATCGCTAAAATCAGCGCGCTCAATATGATCAATCCCAAGGCGATGAATGGAATAGAGAACAATAATGCTAAGCTACCACCTCCCAAGCCAACTAAGCCCCAAAATTCAACAGCTAAAAGCCCAATAAATATGCTTATAATCAATAATATTACGGAATAGAGTAAATACAGTAGGAATTTCATGTTTTAAATCTGTTAAATTAATTCAACTATAACATTATCTACACCCCAGGGGTGAAAGAAATATGTATTATGTTAAAATGGCTTCATGAGTATCCTGCCACTCCAGGGGTGGAGTAGTGCAACGGGACATTCTAATTAGAAACTACAACCACGTTTTAATATATTTTATTCCTCTTCATTTAATTGACCTTTCAGGTTAAGCAGATTGTCAGATTGATCTAAAAATAATTTTTGTTGCATATAAGCCATTGATATCAATTTTGGCTTTGGGGAAAATATTTATATCTGCCAGGGAGAGATATTAAATTCGTGAATGGTGGAATATATCATATTTTCAATAAGACTACTGATAAAAGCAGAATCTTCAACGATGAATCACTAATGTATTTTTTTCTGGATCTTTTGAAGTACTACCGTTCAAGTAAATCTATTATTAGTCACTCAAGCTACAAAAAAATGCCGACAGATTTAAGAGAATTTTATGATCAACAGATCATCATAAAAAAATATTTTTTGATTGATATTTATAGTTTTAATATAATGCCGAATCATTTCCACTTACTTATTAAGCAGAATAAAGATGATGGAATTTCACACTTTATGTCTTATTTAGTTAATTCATTTACCCGTTTTTACAATATCAAATTCGACCATGGAGGTTCGCTATTTTTTAAACCATTTAGAGCCGTGCATATTCAGACTGAAGAACAGTGCAAACATGTTACCCGCTATATACATCTGAACCGGTATTCTGCAGGTTTGATTAAAGAAATTGAATATATTTTTAGCAGATCGGACTCCTCCCTTTCGCACTATATGAATATTAAGAAAGACAAACTTATTGAGAAAGATTTTGTGCTCAATTTATTTGGAAATGATCCCTTGAGATATAAAAAATTTATGCTTGATAATGCTGATTATCAAAGATCCCTGGAAAGATTGAAATACGTGGGGAAGTGGTTTTAGTATTCTTTAGATTGTGTTGTTGTTCCGTTTGACCTCAAAGGTTATGAATTAGGGAATAATTGTTGGAAGAGTATCTGATGTAAAAGGATTATTATCCGGTCCTCCGTCCATTGGTCCTCCTTCAAGAACATCACTTAAAGATCCGGGTGCAGGAGTTATTGGAGAACATACAGTACTTCCGCTTAACGCATCATTTAATGAAATTTCTCCCGGATTACATTGTGTTTGGGTAGAAGTAGTAGCTGCTATAGGAGTGTTCGTAAGTAACATATCTGTTGCTTGAGCGATAAATGTTGGAGTAGTGGTTAGAGGTTGGTTGACTGTTATAACTGGATTTGTATCTTTTAAAGAACCAAGAAATCCTATTACTAGTGCTGGAGCAACAACAAATAATAAAAATTTTTTAAAGCCTTCATTATTCATATTTTTGCTATTTTAACAAGAAAATATAATTTGTCAACAGTATTTTACTATAGGTATTTATACTCGTTTAACCTGAAAGGCCTGAATTCTACTTGGAAGTGTACCACTCTCTGAAGAATTCCCATTATACACGACTTCTTTTTAACATCTGATTCTTTTTCTCGTAAGGTGTCAAAAAACCAAGGCATTTACGGGGTGTATTGTTGAGTTTTTCTTCAATCCTTTGGACTTCTTCATTCGTAATTAAAGCAATCTCCTACACCCCAGAGGTACAGCCATTTTTTATCAGTTTTATATAATTAAGCGATATTATATGAATGAGCTATTTATAAGTGAACCTAATTTTGATGATCTGCAAAACAGAGCGGTTATCATATTTGAAGATCAACGAAAAATCGAAATAGATTATCTTCCGCTAGTCACTAAGAATGATGCCCTTAAATCAGTTTTAACTCCTACCGGTTGGAAAAAACTGACTTTAAAAGAAAAAGAGCAACTGTTAGGCGAGCCTTTTTGTAATACACTCGGTCGGACAGTTGGTTATTTTTTTATAGGACCTAGAACCCCCGAGGCTCCTGAGCAAGGTACGGTCGCTGTCCTGGGTTTGAAAAATGAGTGCATTTTTCTCTAAATAAATCTTTTTTTATCTTAAACAATCTGTTTTCGTTTTAAAAGAATTACTATATTATGGAGAGTTTAACATATAAGGTGCAGCTATTTAATTATAAACAATTCAGGCTGTATTAATGGTATAATTAAGCATGAATTTTACAGAGAAACTCTCGGATGCTAATTCAACTAAGGAAATTATTTTAATAGTCGGATCTTTAGTTGGACTGGTTGGATCGCTTATCGGTTTAGCTTGGGCTTGGAGAAAAAATTTTAGCAAACCAAAGCCATCTGAAGACACAAGGGAAAAATATTTAAAGAGAATGAGTAAATTTAAAGACAATTAGAGTTTATTTTTAAATCAGACTTAAACTTTATAGGATTAAACTTAAACTTCACAATTGATCAAAGAAAAAAGATGGTTTAGCTTCGTTAAAAGACCAAAGTATAAATACCCTTGACAATTAAATGTAAATAGTATTATATTATAGGTATATGAATGAATTTGCAGATGTCTTAAACACAGTTGGAAAAACAGTCGCCGTCGGAGCAAGCGTATTAGTTGGAGGAAATGTTGCGTCAGGAGGTCGGCTTTTTGAGAATATAGGTATAGTTAAAGATAAATTGGATGTCGCAGCAGCAACGCCGCTCCTTGAGGCGAATCCACCGAACTTATCCTCAATACCTCAAATCATTACTGATAATACAGGAACTACTAATATTGTAGATCTTGCAGAAGCTGCGTCAAATTTTAATATACCATCGCCAGAACAGTTTGAAGCTTTCCACTTTTTGATGAATTCAGCTGACATGATCGGTGATGCCTTAGGCATAGGTCAGATCGGCGGTTATACAGTTATGGTAGCTGGAGCTGTAGGCTTAGTCGGCTTTATGTGTCGTCGCAGAAGATAAAGAAATTAAACACCTTTAAGGTGGAATCGTGCGTAATACACCTTTAAGGTGTTTTTTTAGCTTTTGCAACAGTCTAAAGACACAGTTTTGTAGCTTATATAAAAGCACACCTCTGAGGTGGTCCTGCAGTTATTTTTTCATGATGCGAAAAAAGGTGATGTAAGCAGCAATGGCAACGAAGATAAAAGTAACTATAAGTAAATAAGGATCCGCTTCCATATTAGTTTTTGTCGTTTTTAATAAATAAAAAGTAAATAGCTATTACGACTAAGCTGCTTAGCAATCCTGCAAACAGATAAGTGTTAGTAACGTTCATTTTTTAGCAAAGTATAGTGAAATTATAAAAAAGATTAAACTGAAAATCAATGAAATAGTAATTTTCGCTAAAAAATCACTCAATTTTGAGTTTGAAAATAGTGGTGTTATAGTACCAGCCGAAAACCACGCCACAGATAAATTACCAAAGATTTCGGAAATTCTTTGGTATTGTTTACTTGAGAATTTACGCACAAATAATAGAGTAGAAGTATTTTCTGTATTTGTCAGTCGCTTATAATCTACAAAACAGTCTGTTTGGGCTATTAAGACGATAAAAATAATTGGAATAGTCAGGATAGAAATGTTGTGGTAGTACACCTATAAGGTGTTTTTTTAGTTTTTGTAACAGTCTAAAAATACAGTTTTGTAGCTTATCCTTCGATAAACTCAGGACAAGTAAGCCATTGAATATTTTATTAAACTTCATTATTTTAGAAATATGTCTAACCGAAGGCATCCTTTTATAAACAATTACATTTATCATATTTTTAATAAAACAATTGACGGTAAAAGAATTTTTTCCGATAAAAAAATTTGTGAAACATTTCTGGAAGTGATCCGTTATTACCGGTCAAGCGAATCAAATCTGAGATATTCAAAACATCGGGAATTGCCTGAAGAATTAAAACTTAATTTAATGAACAAAATCGAAGATAAGAATACCTACCGTATTTCGCTTTTGGCATTTACTTTGATGCCAACGCACTATCATTTAATTCTTAAACAAAATCAACAAAACGGCATTTCTTTTTTTATGTCGCAGATTCAGAATTCAATTACCAGATTTTACAATCTAAAAGAAGGAAGAAAAGGATCCATATTTTTGCAAACGTTTAAATCAAAACTTATTGAAAGCGAAGCGCAATTGAAGCACACGACACGGTATGTGCACCTCAATATTTTTTCAGGCGGTCTCATAAAAGAGCTGGCAGATATAGTGGACTATCCTTTTTCTTCCTTTAATGAATATGTTATTCCTACAGGTAAGATTTTGTCAGAACCAGATTACGCACTTTCAATGTTCGATAATAACAGGGAAAGATATAAAAGCTTTGTTTTTGATAATGCGGAACATCAAAAAATGCTGGAATTCTGCAAGTACGCTAAAAAATGGTAAAAGATTGTTCTGATAATCTATCGTACACCTTAAAGGTGGAATCGTGCGTAATACACCTTTAAGGTGTACTTGTGGTTGTTGGAGAGGGATAAAAAGGATCGGCAGCCGGTTCACTAGATGGAGGGAAAGTGGGCGTTTGGGTAACAGGGTTAAAGATAATTCTGCCGGTTACGGATCGGGAAGGAAAAGTTGTTGGTTCCAGTTCTGCGCTTGAAGTGGAGGCTCCGCTGACGTCGCTTGTTTCTGCGACCGGACCCATTTCGACTATTTTATTAAGAGACGGGCGATAGAGTATGGCTTTTTTGGCTTGGGTGTAGACGAGGATTTTATCTCCGTTTTCTGCGTTTTTGAATAAAAACTGGCTGGGGAGTTGGCTTCTGTCAGTAACTGTTCCGATGGTCGGGGTTTCGTCTGCCGGTAATATAACAAGCTTTTCCAGAAGGTTAATTAATTTCTGATTCGGGTCGGTTGAGGCAAGAGCAAGCTGTCCCGGATTTTTTTGATATTGCTGATAAAAATATACAGAGACTCCCAGTGTAAGAACCAGGGCTGCAGCAAAAATTACCTGCGGGACGTATGAGGGCCGTTTGACAATGGCGGTATTGGGAGTTTGCTGTCGCGGTTTATCAGGAATTTTGAATTTATTGATATTAAGAGGAGTAAAGTTTTGCATGACTTAAACATCTTAATTTTTTTCTAAAAAGAAGTCAACAGAATTTAAGGAAATTTTCAACAATTGACAAAAGAAAGCATTCGTATTATTATTTGCTTAACGTGTTTTTTACAAAAGAATTCAATCCGGGAAAATCATCTCTCTTCATCCTACTCATAACCGGAATATTTACAGTAATTTTTTTGTCCCGGTCGACAATCAAAAGTTTTGCCCAGTTGCAGCCCTCTTTTACTTTTACAGCAGCCGGGGATTACAGCGGTCATAAACTTAGGACAACCGCAGTCCTGACGGGAATGAATCCGGTTAATAGCGGGGCAGACTTGAATATAGCTCTCGGTGACCTGAGCTATGGCGGCAAAAAACCGGAAACAGCCTGGTGTGATTATGTGAAGGGACTTGTGGGGACGGAATTTCCTTTTGAACTGGTTCCGGGAAACCACGAAGACGACGGGCCGACAGGGAATAATATCGATAACTTTGAACTTTGTTTGCCACATAGACTAACACCTATAACCGGCAGATACAGCCGGGAATATTTTTATGACTATCCTGATCCACCAGCTGGCGGAACACCGCTTGCCCGATTCATCAATATCTCACCAAACATGACATTCTTGGATGAGGGAACTTATACCTATACTAGCGGAAACCCTCACTTTAACTGGGTTTCCGATGCAATTGATTCGGCAAGGGCTTCAGGAATAAAGTGGATAGTGGTAGCGATGCATGAAAACTGCATTTCGATGGGAAAAAAGCCCTGCAGCATAGGAGAGAATCTTTTTAATCTTTTAGTCAATAAAAAAGTCGACTTGATATTACAGGGGCACGATCACAATTACCAGAGAAGTAAACAGCTGGCTCTTAGCGCAGGGTGTAGCGGAATTGTCAGAAATACTTTAAATACGAATTGTATCGTTGATGACGGGAGCGATAACGAATATATTAAAGGAGCGGGAAGTGTGCTGTCGATTGTCGGAACAGGCGGAATAGGGAACTATGATATTAATACGGCAGATAGCGAAGCGGGTTATTTTGCAAAGTGGAATGGAGTAAACAGCAATCCGACTTTGGGATTTTTGAAAGCGACGGTGACCGATACGCAGATGACGCTAACTTTTAATCCGATGTACGGGCCGACTTTTACCGACAGTTACGTAATTGTTGACAACAGTGTTCCGACAGAAACCCCGGTTCCTCCGACCGAGACTCCGATTCCAACTCCAACACCAACAGATGATCCTTTTGCTCCGACCCCGACTGAAACGCCAATTCCCACAGTTACTCCCACACCAACCGATACACCGATACCAACAGAAACGCCGATAGTAACTCCTACACCAATGAATTTGTCTCTTAATCCGGTCGCCGATACTTTTGTCAATGCTAATAGCCCGAATGGTAATTTAGGCAATAATGTTTTATTAAGAATTATCAGTTCACCGGAAAAAATAGCTTATCTCAAATTTGATCTAGGGGCATTAGTAGGAAGAACCATTCAGTCCGCAGTATTAAGATTGTTTGTCAGTAATGGTTCTAATTCCACCCAGGCGGTAAAAACTGTTGTTGATACTTCCTGGGGTGAACTGACGATGACATACAATAACCGACCACTACTGGGAGACGTGGTAACAAACTTTACCGGAAGTGTAACCGGAACCTGGAAAGAAATTGCCGTCACTTCTGCAGTTTCTGCCTCTGTAGGTCAGTTAATGTCACTTGGAATTGACTCTACCGGAACCGACGGACTCGATGTCTATTCAAAAGAGAACTCGACTGGTAAACCGGAGCTCGTTGTAAATTTCAATTAACAATATAAAAGTAACGTATTGGATACTGGGAATTTACAGTCCGAAGTAAAAATCATCAACAAAAGCAGTCGCTGCGAAGCTTGACATTTTCATCTGGACAGAAGCTTTAGCTGTGCCTGTGGGAGAGATTAGATTAGCAGAGAAGGGCATCCAGCCTCCTGTAGAAGCTGTAAAAGACCGAGCCAAAGTTGTAGATATAGCTTTTCCGGAACTGTTCAGCCATTGAACCTGCAGATTGAATGTAAATGAATCCCCGGTTGGGGGAATATTTACATATCCGGAAAAATTATAATTTGTATTAGCCAAAAGATTCGTTATTGTCTGTGAAACCGTATAAGAACCGTTGGCTGACGAGAAATGTTTGCCTGAGTAGCTGCCTGTTTTAAATACTGCATTTGAACGGGTGAATTTATTGCTGGATGACCAGGAATCAGGCTTGCCATTTCCATTGGCATCAATTTCAAATCCTGCGTTCTGCAAAAGATTGACTGCAGGAACACTGGTAGGTGTGGGTGTTAGGGTGGGAGTCAATGTCAACGTCGGCGTTAGAGTAGGTGTCGGTGTGTTAGTAGGCGTGGGGGAGAGCGTAGGAGTGGGAGTTTGAGTTGGTTCGCCGGGAGTGGGTGAAGGGCCAGGCGGCGAGGATAGTTCGTGAAGTCGATTACCTAAGATATTTCTGGCTGACATAAAGGCATTTTTATCTTTCGTCCAGTTATGAAAATCGCTGGCAACGGTATGAACCGTATCAAGAGCAAACTGGCCTTGACCCAGATTTTTTAACATATCTATATATTCATAATCTTCGCTGCCTTCACGGAACCATTTCATTCTTACACCGGATACTACCCGATT
>MGAF01000002.1:0-3055 GCA_001789635.1 Candidatus Roizmanbacteria bacterium RIFCSPLOWO2_01_FULL_35_13
AATAATTACCGCAAAGACTCTATTCCACTGGTGGCCTAGAGTTTAATCCTATAGACGATAACAAGTATTAACTAATTAAAAGGAAGTGATATTACTAGAGAGTCTTTATGGCTTGGATTAAATACCACTATTGGATTAGTAGAAGCCCAAGGAGTAAAAGTTGCAATAAGAAAATTAGATTTAGATGCTCTCTCAGAAAACCTTGATCGAGTAAAAATAGATCAGATGCTTGCGTCCAAACCAGGAATTTATTTTGGAAAGTTTCTTGTAGTAGGAAGCAATCATTCAAAACTAATGAATCTTGCTACAATACTAACAAAGACAAGGAAATTCTTTCTTGATCAAAAGTCAAAATAATATTAATTATATTAGACTATCTTAGCAACCTAGGATCTATTTATAGATAATTGCGAACGAGATTCTACCTTTTTTCTAAAACTATTCTATATTTTAGTTGTTGCTTCGGCACGGTATTCCCGGACAACAGTTACTTTAATCTGTCCGGGAAATACATCGAACTTTTGTTCCAGTTCATCCTTAATTTTGTTAGCTAAAATTACAGCGTCATCGTCGCTTATATCATCCGGTTTTACTACGACTCGCAACTCGCGGCCAGCTTGTAATGCATAAGCTTCTCTCACTCCTTTTTTAGTCTTGGCAGCATCTTCTATTGTCTTTATTCTTTTCAGATATTGATCAAAATCTTCATGCCGGGCACCGGGCCTTCCGCCGGACACGGCGTCGGAAATATAAACAATTATTGATTCAATAGATGGAAATGGAATATCCTCATGATGCGCCGCAACACAACCTACAATATTTTCCGGGAAACGGTGTCTTTTCAATAGCTCTACTCCCAAGTCTACATGCGATCCTTCTTTATCGGTTATAACTTTACCAATGTCATGCAATAAACAACCAAGCTTTACAACATTTACATCGGCTTTTAGTTCATGCGCTAAAGCAATACCAATTCTAGTCTCCTCTAAAGTATGCAGAATCATATTCTGGCCGTAGGAAAAGCGGTATTTGAATTTACCAAGAAGTTGAACAACCTCTGTTGGTAGATTAAAGATCCCTACCTTATGAGCTAATTCTTCTCCTGCCTTAAAGATTATCTTATCGATCTCTTCTCTGGTTTTTTTCACTATCTCTTCGATCCTTTCCGGTTGAATTCTTCCGTCTTTGATCAATCTGTCGAGTGCGATCTTAGCAGTTTCTCTTTTTATCGCATCAAAAGAAGAGATTCTGATTACTCCCTCCTCCTCCAGATCTACATCCACTCCTGTTGCCAACTCGAAAGCGCGGATATTTCTGCCTTCTTTTCCGATAATCCTTCCTTTAAAATCTTCATTAGGGAGATTGATTACGGATAAAGTATATTCCGACACATAGTCTGTTGCACCATAACGCATAGAATCTATTAGAATTTCTTTCGCTTTTTCTTCAACATTTTTCTTGATTTCTTCTTCCGCTTGTTTGATTCTTTTTGCGATATCTCCTTTAAGCTTATCTTCCCAACCGGAAAGCAAAAGCTGTTTTGCCTGGTCCTTGGTCATCTGTGACACTTTTTCCAGTTTCAGCAAAATTGCCTCACGTTTTTCCTCGTATTCTTTTTTCTGCTTTTCTAAGCTTAATTTCTGACTATCTACCTGTACTTTTTCTTTGTTTAGATTTGCTTCTTTTTCTCCCAACTGTTGTTCTCTTCTGCTCAAATTTCTTTCAATCTCTAAATTCTCCTCCATTATTTTTCTCGTCTGTTGTTCCGCTTCCTGCTTAATCTTTAGAGACTCTTCCTGGGCTTTTAAAACAACTTCCTTAGCTTGCTGCTTTAAATTAGGATCTTCTTTTTGTTTTACTTCCTTAGCTCCCTGCAGTTCTTCACGCAGAATATTCCGGATCAAATTTTTTAGATCAACCATATATTTAATGAAGCTTGTTGAAGACTAAAGATCGATTACCGCTGATTACTGGCTGATTTACACAGATTACTTAAATCCGCGGAAATCCGCTAGAAATCTGTGGGCATCAAAGCGTTTGTATTCTACAACGCATTCTAAGGTAATCATGCGATTATTATCTTTAATTACTATAAACGTCCTCTTCAAGCATTAATTGCTAATTCCTCTATTCTACTACCTCTCCTCAATTTCTGCAATACTAAAAATAATTTTCTTTTTGTTACCGTCAAAAACCCAGGAAAACTTTTCCAGAAGCAAGTCGATTCTCCCCAATAAAAAGGGTGTTTGCTCATCATCAGTAATAGAACATCGAATGGTTATCTCATGAGTCTTAAGCTTAATCGGAATCTTCGTCTCCCAAGTTTTTATTACAAAACCACCGATACCTTCCGCCTTACTTGTCTTACATTTTGAAAGGTTAATCCCTAATTTTTTTGCCATAAAAAATGGAAACGTCGTCAAATCAGCTCCCGTGTCAACGATAAAACGGAAATCTACCCATCCGTGATCAATGGTTTTTAAAGAAACAGGAATAAACGGATAAAAAACTTGACCGTAGGTCGGAAGATTAACATACTCAAAAGGAAACTCTATAGAGTTTAACTGTTTCATAACGAGGAACACGCATAATCTCTAATTGTTTAAAATTGAGTTTTTTCCCTTCAGCCTTTTCCCAAACCTGAGAAAGATTTTTTCCCGCCACAAGCACCCTTCCGCTTTTTTTAGAGACGGCAACAAATCCAGGGCCATATTTTTTCATCCATAGAGTAAAATTCTGTACATTTTTCATATTTTAATTTTACTTTTTATTCCAAAATTCTACAAATGAAGATTGTTGTCAAGTGTTAATTAGATTGTTATGAGGCTACGTATACTTTTATATATTTATATAAATATATAGGGTATATAATTCGTGCGAACTTAATTCACAACTTTATGGGAGTTAAAGAATTAATTAGAAATACTAAAAACGAAATAAAAAGTAAAGATTTCCCTTGGCCGGAAATAACTGTAACTTTGGCAGGATTTATGACTGCTCTAATAGGTATCGTTTATCGAGAGAACCTTGCAACTGGTTTAGGATGTTTTACTGG
>MGAF01000002.1:3075-5325 GCA_001789635.1 Candidatus Roizmanbacteria bacterium RIFCSPLOWO2_01_FULL_35_13
TTCCTCCTCCTCGCAATGACATAGTCTGGTATAGTTTTGTCGAGAAGCGTGAACTCTTACGTAGAAACTGCAAATTTTAAATAATTTTTGACTTAACTGCTGGCGCTGGTGTAATAACGGAGAGCAAACTTCCAGAACTTTTTCGAGATATAAAACAAAAAAACTGAAAGAAATATCAAAAGACCGGTATCTCCGGAAAATATATTTTTAACTAAGGCTTTTGTGGGAATGGCAGAAAGCAATGTAAAAGGGACTAAAAAAAATAAAATAAAGCTTTTTAGTTCATAAATCATGTCCGGCGGAAAACGCGAAATTCCATTGATGTTATACAAAAGTGCCGTAATATTTGAAAGCCTGGGAAACCAGATCATTAAAGTAGAAAAAGATAACCAGACAGAATACATCAGGATTATGCTGAAAACAATAAGGACCAAATAGCTAATAACATTAATCAGACTTATAGATATTCCAATTTTTATAATTAAATATATTACGATGGGTACTCCAATAATAAGCCTGAAAAGGCTGGCGTAATTAAAATACCAAAAACTAAGGAGAAATTGTGAATCCAGCGGTTTTACAAGAATCAGGTCTAACTCTGCCTTATCTATAATCCTGGAAAATCGGTCAAAGTTGCGGGAAAAAACCAGATGGAAAATTCCCATAATGATAAAAACATAATTCACGGTGATAAGGATTAGTTCGTCTTTAGTCCATCCGTAGAACGAATCAATCCTTGCGATTAATAGTGTAACCCAAACAATTTGAAACCCTCCCCAAAGCGAGGATGAAATTATACTATTGACAAAACCTGCTCTGTAGGCAAACAATTCGGAAAGGTTGAGCTTTAGAAGAGTTTTATAAACTTTAAAATAATGTTTCATAGTTCGATTGCACTCATTCTTCGACTTATCTCAGAATCCTAAGTCTATCGAAGGACTATGATCCTGAGCTTGTCGAATGGATCATTTCATTGACCAATTGCCGTAAATTTTCTTATTCCTTTATTCCAAACCACTTTTTCTAAAATCAAAAAAAATACCAGCCAAAAAGTTTGCAGAGATAGTATTTTTAATGTCTCAATTAAATTTGTTTTACCTAAAAAAATAATTACGGGATAATAAATCATTGAGGCAAAAGGCAAAAATAAAGCAACTTCCTTAAGTTTACCCGGAAATAATTCCAGAGGAACAACTTGACCGGCAAAGATAATAATTAAAATGAAGACTGCCTCAGTTATGGCCCGGTTATCGGTAAACCAGAATGCCATGTATCCAACGATCATTTTGAATGTGTGTGAAATAAAAAAAGCCAGTGTCGCTGCTATCAATCCAAAAAAAACTATATTCACACTTAGATTTATTTGAAAGAACTCACCAAACAAAGTGGAAAGAATTAGTAAAAGAACGACTCCGTAAAAACCCTGAAGAATTCTGTACGGAATTTCTTCAAAAAACTTAATCCAATAGTAGGAAAACGGTTTCATCAGATATTTTGTTAACTCTCCCTGTTTTATATCGATATCTCCCACGTCTTCCTCAATATGAGAGGTCAACAAAGCCATTGCGATAATTAAAACTAAATAATACGAGTTTAAAGATTGCATCGACCAACTGATATATGGGTTTGTTCTGGTTGCCAAAGTCCAAAAAAGTATCATCGGCAGCATATTGGTTACCGGAATAAGAAACCAGATAAAAGAACGGAGCCTATGTTCGAAAATTCCCTCAAAATGCAACAAAAATATTTTTAAAAAGCTCATATTAGACTTTTTTACTCCTAAAAATAAATCTGATAATTGTTTCGATATTAGGATCTTCGATATTGACATCTTCAACTGGAAAATTTTTAAGGATCTCGGCTGCAACCTCGCTCGCTTTACCAATTGGAACAGAAAGTTTTACCTTTGTCTCTTCGTATTCTTTTATTTCACCGAGGCTTGCCAGTTTTAACTTAGCAACCGGCTTATAAAAAATGATAGTTAATAATTTGTTTTTAGCGTATTTTTTAATAATATCTTCAAGTCTTCCGTCGTATAAGATCTTTCCGTGGTCGATAATGATTACTCTTTTGCAGAGTTCTTCAACGTCCCCCATATAGTGACTTGTCAGAATTATTGTTGATTGATAATGCTGGTTGAACTCCTTAATAAATTTACGTAAATTTTTTTGCATAACAACATCTAAGCCGATCGTTGGTTCATCAAGGAACCCATTTCAAAACTAGGAATATCGTATTAGAATAATGATT
>MGAF01000003.1 GCA_001789635.1 Candidatus Roizmanbacteria bacterium RIFCSPLOWO2_01_FULL_35_13
CAAATAATTACCGCAAAGACTCTATTCCACTGGTGGCCTAGAGTTTAATCCTATAGACGATAACAAGTATTAACTAATTAAAAGGAAGTGATATAAATCACTACACTAAAAACAAATCCAATTCATTTAGCTGCATGATTTAGTAGGATTAAATTCTTCTGCCTCGGAGCCGACTGAATCGCCGCCTTTATTACCCTCCATCTTATTTCCACAAATTTTTCCCTGTGGAGCTCTTTGAAATTTTATACCGCCGGAAACATTATTTTTAATAGTATTTTCATAAACATCATTATTAATTCCGTCGTTATCTTCATCCCCTCCCAATCTTACTCCTGCTCCTAAATTTCCGTAAACTTCGTTATATCTGAAAATGTTTTTACTGCCTCTTGAATCCAAGCCGGCTGATTCCTTATCTTTCTGCCCGGTACAATTGTTATATTCGACAATATTTCCCGAAGATCCTTCCTTAATATCTACACATTCATTCCCTTGGGTATTAATTGTGTTGTGATGAATCAGATTATTGTTTGATTCGTCAATATCGGAAGTTGGATTTTTTCCGTCCTTAAGTTGTTCAGGAGCAGTTCCGATATAAATTCCTTCCCCGTTTTTACCGCCTCCCTTAAACTCGAAATCAACTATTCCGCATCGGTTTATACTATTGTAAGCGATCTCATTATTTTGAGCAAAATAGCGGAGCCTGACACATTCTCCTCCGGCGTTTTTTATATTCATCGAGAGAATTTTTAATCCTGTTACGCCTTTTCGCGCTGATTTACCTAAAACATATATCAATTTATCCCTATAACCTTCTACTCTCCCGGAATCTCCATGCAACCCGTCAACTGTAAATTTACTTAAAATTATATGGTCATGATTTATCTCAATAACACGGGCTTTGCCGCCGCCTTTGACCACAACGTCCTTGCTGCCTGTAATGGTTATCGGTTTTTCTGCAGTCCCGCTTCTTTTTGATACGAAATCCTGATTATAAACTCCGGGTAACAGTTTAATTGTTTCTCCGGGTTGAGCATTATCTATAGCTTTTTGAATACTTTCTACGGGGCTGACTTCAATTACTTTGCCGCTGGATTTTAAATTAATTGGTGTTGGAGATATAACTTCTGTAGGGACAATTTCAACATTCCCTAATCCCGAATCATACTTTTTATCGTCCATACTAATGGGGGATCTGAATTCATCGGTTTCGGTTTTTTTCTGGAAAATAACCCAAAACAGCAAAAAAAGAATCAAAAAAACTGAAATATGGTATACAAAATTGAATAATTTTTCTCTGGGAATCATATTTTATGATAACTGAATTCAAAGACTGCATCAAGAAGAAGGTCTTTTTACTCCAATGCATAAGCCGCTAAATCTTTCTTTGCATTTTTTTCAAGCACGTTATTAGCCGAAAAAAAATTGGGGAAACCGTTGAAAACTTTTGCATATACTCCGATTGAATCACTATAGGTAATTTTATTTGAATCCAGGACATTCTTATTTGCTTTTCCCAATATATAGATTCCAACTTGATTTTGATCAATTTGATTGTCCGAAGCTTCATTGCCGTTGGTTTTAATATACAAGCCTACATTATTAAATGCCATAATGTTACCGCGTATTACATTTTCATTGGCTTCACCATAAAGATATACCCCGTATTGTCTATTTTCATTAATTTCATTTTTCTCGATTAAGTTGTTGACGGATTTTTTATCGGCAAGAAAACCGCGTTTGTTATAGAAAATTCTGTTTTTGCGGATTATATTCTTACTCGAATTATCCAAACTTATTCCCTCATTGTTTCCATAAAGCATATTATCTTCGATTATATTGTCATTGGACAATTCGTGTAACATTATTCCGGCCAATTTATTATTGTAGGAAATATTATTTCTGATTGTATTATTAATACAGCGTTTGGAGAAGATTAATCCGTGGGTTCCATTATTATAAAACTTGTTGTTTTCTACCAGGAAACCGTTTGAATCGTCATGCGGATCCAATCCATATCGGACATTGTTATAAAATTCATTGCCGCGCCAGGTCATACCGGTTGCGCCAAAGGTAAAAGCTCCAAAATAATTATTGTGGAATTTACTGTTCTTAACTTCACCGGTAAGTATAGAATTTGTTAATTTTCCCGAACTCATTCTCCAGGATATTCCATAGGAAGAATAAGGATAATCTTTTGGTCGGGGAAAGCCAAGATAAGCAATCTCCGAACTATTTACATCCATTCTGGCTGAATCTTTAACCAGAATATAACTTCTACCGTCTTTATAATCTTTGTCATAATCCTGTTTTTTTTCATCCCAGGAAGTAATTTTGACTCCGTCAATTAATACATCGGCATTTGAGCCTCTTAAAGTCACAAATTTATCCTTAGAGCTGGCCATTCTCAACCAGATAAGCTCTTCTTTATTTAACTTTAGTGTTGTGCCTGACCGTAAAAGTATATTTGCCCTTAACTGCCAGACTTTAGGCGATACTTCTTCCAGATATTCTTTTCCGACAGAACCGGTAATATCATTTAGGCCAACCTGATATCCTCTACCCGCAATAATAATTGTATCTGTAGACAGATCATATCCGATTTGCAGAAAATCATCATAGATTCTCTGATAGTTGAATCTGTAGGCTGACGCAATACTCAACCCAGGCGGCGGAATAGTAAAGATTGTCCCGGATTTTATTCTATTCCAATTTGTTATTTTCTGAACATTGGCAAATAAAAGATTTTCAAAACTGACTCCGTATTGCCAAGCGACTCCGGCCAATGAGTCTGTTGACTGGAATTCATGCTTTTGGGCAAGTTGACTTTTTGGATCAAAAGATGAAACACCTAAGACATTATTATTTTTTTTAATGGCAGCTAAGTCTTTAGGCTTTTGCAATATGCTGGCAACTAGAAGTCTCTGCTGCTCCTGCGGAACCAGGTAATTAAAATGTTTATTCAGCACGACGCTTGAAGTAACCAATCCAAATACAATAAATGTAAGAAAATGACCTCTAGCCAATTCTAGAAATCTAAACCGATTTAGTCTTTCTTTATCCCATCTGGTTATCCACCCCTGCATATTCATGCTGAAAAGAGAATATAATCTGATATAGGCTGAGATAAAGCTGAATAAAATAAAGATCGGCAGCACCCAAACATCCGTAGGATGCTTACGGAGATGCGGCAACATCTTAATAAATCTGCTGAAATGCCACCAGACTAAAATTACGATGACCGGAATCCATAATCCCAAAACTAAAGATACTAAAAAATAGATTGGGCTGACTAATAAAGTAAAAGGCTGGATTGCCCTGTCAATTAAATAGAGCGAAAAAATGAGGTGTTTGAATACCCAACCGTCAGATATTGCCCTTAAATCATTTCTCCAACTGTTACGGGTCCAGCGAACCTGCTGATTAAGAAAAGTTCGCATATCCTGGACACCTGTCGTGAAGACCTCGGATGTACTCTGATATGTAGTCTTCCAACCCGCAGCTTCAACTAAATATGTCAAACGTTTGTCTTCACCGCTTATCACTTTTTGACCCATGAACATTTCATTGGTCATTTTATCCAATATCGGCATCAGGGCTTTCTTCCGGTATAAAGCTGTTCTTCCTGAAAGGCAAACCAGAACATTTCCTATCGCTGCCAGAAATGGAATATCGTCCCAATATCTTTGCTCAAGTCTGATACTAAAAAGTTTTTGAGCGATTGTTTTGGTTTCCAGAACAGACTGTCTGGTTGCAACTCCACCTATTTTTGGATCCGAAAAAGGAGCGAGCGCGTTTTTTAACGTAACCTTATCCCAGATAGTATCACTATCTATCAAGGCGACTATTTCACCTTTGGCAGTCTTTATTCCATCTGCAAGCGCCTCTCTCTTCCCGGGAATTTTAGTGACTATGAGATGGGCAGATTTATTTTTATTAGCAAACTCTTTGAATATTTTGATGGATCTTTCATCCGTATAGTCAATAACTGCGATTATCTCATCCGGATTATTTTTAGCCCAGGATTCAATGGCGGTTGTGAATGTTTTTGGGTCTTCATTATATACGGGAGTTATAACAGATACGGATGCTTTGTAACCAGCCTTTTTAGGTCTGTAAAATAACCCTGTTACTTTTTTAGTCAACCAGACATCCCATCGCCAAAGACCAATAAGTCCGACAGGAATTAGAAATGGATACAAATCCAAGTAGCGGGCAAGATAAAACTGAATATCGTTTTGCATTAGTTAATGATTGCTATAAATCAGATCCAATTACTGTTTTTTTTGCAGCACCATTCATACTCGATAATGTGTCATTCACTTCTATTATTGTTTTTAGCAGATGGGCATCAGCACCATTACTGTGAACCCATTTCAAAAAAGCCTGTGTATCTTTTGGTAGACAACTGCCTGAGAACGGCCCTAAATCTTTTATGCCGTACTTTTCATTCCACATTCCTTCGGAAGATAGTGCAGTAATTTCAAATATTTTTTTAGTATTCAAATCGGATTTTTTTCCGATCTCTCTCATTTCGTTAAAAAAAGTTATCTTGGTTGAATTAAAAAGATTGTGCACATATTTTTGAAACTCTGCTTCCTTAAGAGAGCAACGGAATATAGGGCATTTAAATTTCTTATAAACACTTTCCAATATATCACCGGACTTTTTATCATACTGTCCTATCAATATCACCCAGGGTTTTAATGAATCTTCATAAGCGCTGACTTCCCTAAGATATTCCGGATTCATACATAGTCCAAAATCTCTACCCAATTTCAAACCGGAATTTTCTTCAATTAAATTGGCTACCAGACTCTCACTTGTTCCCGGAGGAACGGTACTCTTCACAACTACTAAATGATAGTTCTGCTTTTTCCGTAGTTTCAATCTTTTTCCAAGGTTAATTGAAGCGGATGTGATAGCGCTGAAGTTTATTTCTCCGTTAATTGTCGGAGTGGGAACTATTAACATACTTATATCAAAATCATAGTTTCCGTCAAAAAGTTCATTTCTTGTATATGCAATATATCCTTCTTCTCTCAGTTTTTTAGTTTTTTCCGGATTTCCGCCTAAAAATACGGTTTCAATTCCCAGTTTAACGAAGACTTTGCCTGTTGCCTGGCCAACTACGCCGGGTCCTATGATGCAGATTTTATTTTTCATTTTGATTATGTCCGTGAATTATAAAAAACAAATTTTTAAAATGCAATAGATATAGTGAATTATTATATGTTGAAATTAAATATTTAATGTGTGTACAATGAAAATATATATAAGTTCAGGAATAAAATAAATTGAAGAGACTAATTATATTTGTAATATCTTTAATCTGGCTTTTTATATCTGTATTATTTTTACCTCATTCCGTTACTGCAACCCAATGTAAGGCGACAAAACCTGACCACGCTCCGGATCTTTTTCAGATAAACACCACAAAAGATTCTGCCGTATTATTTTTTACACCTGTCAATAATGCTGTTTCACAATATACTATAGTATATGGTTATAGTAGGGGTGATGAAAGATTTGGGACATCATTTCCCTTTGGCAGATATGATGGTGTAATCAGTTATACAATTAATCACCTGGCTCCAAATACCAAATATTACTTTAGGGTAAGAGCCGATCACGGCTGCAGACAAGGTTACTGGTCCGACACCATGTCAGCCCAAACTAACTGGGAATCTAAGATCTACACTAGAGTTAAATAATCAAATACTACAAATCCGACAAATAAACAAATAAATGTCTGAATTTATTAATACATTTAATCATTTAATAATTTATTTGTAGTATTCTAAATTTGATTATTTGTTTATTTTAAGATTATGTTATACTTTTTTGATGCTAAATAAAAATTACTCGGCTTTCTATATTTTTCAAGTTGGACTAAAAAAGACTTTTTCTAAAGTACACTACTGGGTTACGACTACTGCAATAGCTATCAATATTTTATTTTTTTATTACTTTCTCCTCGTTCAGAATACTACCTGGGATGCTTTTATGCAGTCTAATACCCGATTCTATATTTTTATGCAAATTAGTCTCTCTATACTCAATGCAATTTTTATCGGAACAGCCATTTCCATGTTTTTTAATGTTCTTGAGGTAAAAAAAGCCACTTCAAAAGTCTCTCTACTCCAGACATTAGGCTCTTTAGTCTTTTCCGCGGCCGCTACAGGCTGCTCTGTCTGCAGCGCTTTTCTCTTGCCAATGTTGGGAATTGCAGCATCTCTGACAGCTCTTCCCTTTGGTGGACTTGAAATAAAATTTTTCTCTTTACTTTTATTAATCTATGCCGTCTACGAATCCTCTAAAATAACAAGCGGCCTCTGTCCGCTTCCTAAAACAACGGTTATTTCAAATAAAAATGGTAAACTTGAATTAAATTTTTCTAAAGAAACCATGCCTCAATTTATGCCTTTACTGGTCCTGGTTTTATTTGTTGCTTTTGTATATATGCTACCCAAACTTCCAAAAACATTTAGACTACAAACCCAGAAAAATCTGATTTCAGCCAATCAAACTGGCGGAAAAACAGCTCCGGAAACAGCGGCCGTTATGAAAGAAATTAATCCCCCTGAAGGCTACGAACTTAACGCATCTTTTGGAGATATAGGCCCTCAAATGCTTGAACTGGGAGTAATTGATGAGAAAAAATTTAAGGATACCTACGATCAAGCCCAGCAACCATTAAACGCTGAACAGCTGGAAATTTTAACCAAAGGATCTGATAAAAAAATAAAAATAACACCGGAAAATTCTTATTTCCTTCTGAATTTTTTCTGGGCTTTTGGCTTGGCTAATGAATCAAAAATACTAACTGAAGGAGATATGGTCAAAGACGGTGGCATTGAAGGAGCAGGAAATTTTGCCTCAACCGGCGGTTGGACTTTAAATAAAAGCGGGAACGCCATGGATTACTATGCTAAAAAAGCTATCGTTCCTTTAACGGCTGATCAGGAAAAATTGGCCAAAGAAGTTGCTGAAAATTCTTTCAGGCCTTGCTGCGGTAACTCAACAGCTTTTCCGGATTGTAACCACGGTATGGCTCTGCTTGGAGTTTACGAACTGATGGCGGCCCAGGGAGCAACTCAATCCGAGATGTATGAGGCCGGAAAATATATAAGTTCCTACTGGTTTCCGACCAATGCATTTGACGCAGCTCTTTACTTTCAGAAAAAAGACGGAAAAGAATTTAAAGATGTTGACGGCAAAACATTCTTAAGCAATGATGTATTCTCAGCCTTCGGAGCGCAGAATGTAAAAAAGTGGCTGGTCGATAACGGAATTCAGGAAGAACCACCGGCTCAAGGCGGCGGCTGCGGAGTATAATTATCTCAACAATCCTAAAAAGAAGTTAAGTATTTTCATATAAATAGAGTAAAATATCCGGGGATAAGATTTCACCAATACTATATCTTTCACAATATCCTTTACATTTTCTGCTTTTACTCCGATATTCACCGAGACATAACCCAACTTGCTGAATGTCAGAGATTCTTTATCCAAAACCGGAATTGCATAAACGCCATCTGTTACAACGATTGTTCTTTCCCTACCTTTAACAGTTACTTCTTTAACAGAATTACCCTTTTCGTCTTTAATTGTTCCCATAACATTGACAGGATTGTAATATTTTTCTATGTTGGACACTGCCAAGCGCGGAGAATTATTATCATTCCAAAGCTCGGTACTGCTGGCATTATTGGTCCAATAATTTATAGCTATTACTTCTTTTGTGTTAACGATTTTTCTCAGAGCACTATCGATCCAACCGGCCTGCTCCTCCTGGTTTAAATCTCCATGAATATCAGGAATCGGCGCACCGAATTCTCCCAGAACGATCTTACCTCCGCTCTCTTTTGCGTAATTTTTAATATCTTTTGCCAGTTTTTCCGGAGTTGACACATAATGATCGACCGTCACTGTTCCGTCCAGTTTTGCTGTCGTATCTTTATCCATTATTAATCGCGCTACATCCCCGTTCATCGAATAATAATTTGCAGTTACATTTTTTTCTAAACTCTTAAATGCTTCTTTAACAGTCTTATATTCATTAACTATAAAGTTACGGAATCCGTCAACGTCTCCGGTTTTTCTCGGGTCTCCCGGTCCACCGTTTTCACACTCTGGACAAGAGCTGAATACATCCCCGTCATCAAACAAATCAGGGTGATTCAGAATAAATTCTTTTATTTTCAATGTATGCAAATTTCTGTTTATTTTCGGATAATCAAACCAGTTTTCCCAACCCGCCAGATTACCGCGGAACCAGACATTTAACTTATATTTTCGTGCAATTACAACCCACCTTTTCAGATAAGGCATAAACTCTTCTTCATATGGCGTACCCAATGAGACATGAGTTGCTCCTGTGCCAGCAATATTTTTTATCTGTATCTCTATTGTCTGATCAAAAGTACTATCTTTTATTTTTTCCCTTGCCAGATCCCTCGAATACTTCATCGTATCGATGGACTGAACCTGAAAAAACCGTTCCCTTGCATTTATAGGCATTATTAAAGTTAGGAAAATTATTATTAGTAAAAGGTTATATATAGTTTTCATAAATTTCAAATCACAAGATACAAGAAACAAAAAAATTCAACTTTCAAACTTCAAATTAATTATTTGGTATTTTAAAAATTGATTTTTGTAATTTGTTTGTATCTTGTTGGTTGTTTCTTGGAAATTTTAAATTTTATTTAATTCTGCGGAATATCAAAATCTGCGGCGACGTATAGACTTTTTTAAAATATTTGAATAGTCTTCCCTGCACGTCTTTTTTATCATAGATCGCATTCCAGACATCGTCATCCTTCTGCATGATTATCCAGCTGGCATATCTCTCTGGCGCAACCAAAGACACTTCCCAGTAGGGTTTGTTTCCGATATAGATAATATTCTGCATTGGAACACCGCTCCTTATGATACTTAGAGTCCTGGCATAATCATCAATCAGCACTAATCCTTTATCATAGTTTTTCCGGATGAAATTTTCCGCATCCGGTCTTTTTGCATGTGATAATCCTTCAATACCATCGGATAAACTGATTATCTTTGAGTATCCGACAAAATAAAGTCCAAACTGCATCAGGAATAACGCAATTAAAAGAATTTTTGCTCCGGCATTTTTTGCCTTAAAAAAAGCGTAACCGAAGAAAAGAGCTATGACCGGAATCATCAATACGCCGTAGCGGACATTAAAAAGCCTCCACTCAAATCCGACCGGCGTCAGGTGCGGAATAAAAATGACCGACTGTCCGACAAACAGCGTAAAAACATTAAAGATAAAAGGAACCAAAAGAATAAATGCTATAAAAAACCTGTGAAGACCCTTTTTTTCTGAAAGGTATAAAATAAATCCGGCAACTGCCGCCAAAAATATAATAACTCCTCCGTTACTCATAGCAGTAACCATATAATAAGCAAAGGCTAACGGCAGATTATGGTAAGCCGGCAATTCTCCGCGCTTTAACCAATTTTGTTGCTGGGTAGCTGCCGAAAACTGGCTGTTGGTAAAATAAAAAGGATCACCTAAGATCAAAAAATCCCACATCATCCAGATTGCCACTCCAAAAAAAGCCAAGGTCGAGAAAAGCAAAAGCTTCCCTTCTGTTTTTTCCCAATCATGTCTTTTTCTCAAATAAAGCAAAATAATTGTCAGTGCTTCAAATAGAACCAGGAACCATCCGTCATAACGGGTCAACACTGCGCAGAATCCGAAAAATGCAGCTAACAATAGAGACTGAATATCATTCTCATTCAGGATATAGTTGATAAAAAAATAAGATGACATCAGAAAAAAAGCAACCAGAGTAAGTTCTGTCATTGGAGTTGACTGCAGATATAAAATATTCGGATTCAGAACAAAAACCAGCGAAGCGATAAAAGCCGCATATTTATTTTTGGTAAGCAATAGAGTCAGTTTAAAAAGAAATATCGCACTTATTATAAACATGGCTCCTGAGACTATCGATCCGGCAAGTCCTGTTCTCCAGAAGGGATCAAAAAAAACAAACGGCACCATCAAAAGATGTGGAACAGGAAGCCAGATACCTCCAAGCTGGGCCATCCCTGGAGTAATGCTATGGACTACGCGTTTGGCAATATTCAGATGCGATTCAGCGTCACCATAAGCAACAATCAGATCCTGGGAAAAAGCTATCGCCGTCGATATTAAAGCTAGAATAATTGTTATGGCTATCGTCAATCGCAATAGTCTTAGCTTGTCAATAGATTTGACAAATTCATGGATTTTTTTCCTGGAAACAGTAAAACTAAGATTCATTATTTATGGGTATAAGCTTATATTTTTTACTAATTCGACTATATAAGATTATTCGACTATATAAAATTATGTCAGATTATATAAAATTAGGCTTATAATATCAATTCGATTTCGCCTTGACAACCATTACTAAACCAAAAGAATTGTATTCTATGGATAGAATAATACTTCAAATTCCAATATTAAAAGTGTTAAAAAACGAAGCGGAAGCTGTTTCTCTTGATTTCGGATTCTCTTCTCTTCTCTTCAAGAATTAATTAGGGTTATTTTTAATAAAATAGCCAAAAGAGAGTTAACTGTTTCTGTTGGAGAAATTGAGAATATTACAGTTCTTTCTACTGCAGCTGAAAAAAGATTCAGAAAAGCACTCGATGATATAAAAAAAAGACAGAAATATTCTTAAACCAAAAAATCCGGAGGAGTTTTTGCAGTTGCTTCGTCCATTAAAATTTATTTAACTAAAATATTCAGAAATAGATTATTTTTAGACATGAAGATATTTTATCATTAAAATTTTTTCAAATGCTTTTTGATCGGATTTAAAGGTAAGAGTTTTTTTGACTTCGTTTTCATCAACAAATTTTGCATCCATCATTTCCCAGTCATGATTTTTCGGATCGCCTGATATATATTCCATCAAAAAATAATAAACAGTCTTATCGACTAAGAAGTCTTGGAATTTGTATTTATATTGAACTTTGATTGGTTGATTATTGATAATTTTAGCCTTAATTCCACCCTCTTCTTCAACCTCACGTAAAGCCGCCTCTTTCATTTTTTCCTTGGAGTTTTTATCTCCGATTAATCCTTTGGGAAATCCCCAGCCTTTGTGTTGACTATGCTGAGTAATAAGCCACGATAGTTTTTTAAAAACTATACCGCCGGCGGATATTTCAGTTTTGTATTTCATAATTTTTTCTACATACCAACTAGATCACGGCCGTGGTATAGATGGTTATATTTTAAATTTGTTAATTATGTGTTCTAGAGCAACTAAAGTTCCGTTGTTCTCAACAGTAGGGGCAATAAAATCGGCAATCTCTTTTAATTCTTTCGGCGCGTTTTCCATTGCTATTTTATAACCACAGGCTGTAAATAAAGGATAATCATTTAATCCATCACCAATAGCAACAATCTGATTACGTGGTATTTTCAGGAGCTTTTCGTATTCTAAAACTGCGGTATGCTTAGTTGCTTTTTCAGATGTAATATCCATTCCATACCGGTCAATATATTTAAATTTTATTATTGAAATATCTTTGCAGAGAGCACTTAATTTTTTTTTATGATTTTCTACCTCAGTTTCAGAAAGATGATTTAAAATACCAAAGAGAAGTACTTTTAAAACTTCTGACTTATCGGAAAGTTTGTTTAAAGGTCTCATAGAAGATAATTTGGCATAATAAGGTTCTTTAATAACTTTGTTCATGTAAGCCAGATTTATAGTTTCACAGGAAAAATTAAGCCTAGTTTCTAGGAGGTAATTAATGATTTTATTGATAGAATCTGAAGAGATCGGTTGTTTGAAAAGGATTTTGTTATTTTTATTATTAAAAATTAATGCACCTCCATTAAAGATGTGATAATTAAAAAGGTTTAAAGCACTTAAAAATTTTTGCACTCGGCCAAAATAAGCTCGACCGGTCGCTAGAGAAAAGTGAACGTTTCTATTTTTAATTAAGTCAAGAAGCTCTTTGACTTCGGAACTATATATATTTTGTTTATTGACTAATGTACCGTCAAAGTCACTCAGAATTGCTTTTAAGTTCATAGGTTGGATAAAGCTAAAACCGTAATAAAAACTATTATTCCACCGATTATATCAATAATATAGTGTTGCTTTGTAAATAAAGTAGACAGTATTATCAGTAAACCGGATAATCCAATCAATGAGATATGTGAGTTAAAAATCATAAGTAAATAATATGCACATAATAAGGTTATAAATATGTGTGCGCTGGGAAAGCCGTTTGCATCTCCATCTAATTTATAAATAAAAGCGGTTGCTTTATGGAAGAATGTTTTTCCTAAAATCAAAGGCCTTTTGACTCCGTTAGGAAATAAATACCAGAAAATACAGGCGATAATATAAGAATATATAAAAGAATAAAGAAGTGAATTAATATGTTTTGTATTCCATAACAAAAATATTGTTACGATTATGTAAATGTAATATCCGATATAGGGAACTATAAACCAGGGTATAAGAGGTATTTTGTCGTCGATAGGTAATTTCCAGTAATACCTGGATTTTCTGCGGTTTAAAGGTAGGTATAGACTTTTAATGACTAAAAAAAGTATTAATATCTGTTCGCGGTTAAGCATCTAAGTTCTACTTAATTAAAAATATTCTTTATATATAAAGTATTTTACAGGTCAAACCAAAATAGAAATGTCGCTTATTGAATTGGAAATAAAAGTATTATTCATTGTCATTACGAGGAGCGAAGCGACGAAGTAATCTCATAATTTGAGAGATTGCTTCGCTTCAACACTCTTCGCTCGCAAAGACAACAATTGCACAATTTATAGCTGTAAATACGTCATTTCTATTTTGTTAAAGTGCAACATTTCTAAATTGTTGTAATAATAAAGTATTTTACAGTGTTTCATAAGTTAAAATAAGGTAAAATATTAGCTTAAATAAAGGCGCAGTGGCGAAGTGGAAACGCAACTGTGTATCCCAGCACTAACTAGCAAAATGAAGAGAGGCGCGTTGGCGAAGAGGAAACGCAGATGTCTGCAAAACATCTATTGCGCCGGTTCGATTCCGGCACGCGCCTCATTTTGCAAAGTAGTGCGGGATCCCGATGTGTTACGATTTTGCTAGACAAAATCTAACTACTTCTGGGACAAAACAGTTATCGCAGGGGTTCGATTCCCCTCTGCGCCTCAATTTATACTGATATTAAGCTCCAAATATATGAAGGGGTAGGAGGGTTGGCCGAGCGGTTTATGGCGCAAGTCTTGAAAACTTGTGGGCTTTTGCCCTCACAGGTTCAAATCCTGTACCCTCCGCCAGTTGGAAAATGTCTTTGTTGGCTCGCCCTCTGCGAGGGCTCGCCAGCCGATTTTAAGCGCAAATTGGAATTTTTTATCTTTCAAAAT
>MGAF01000004.1:0-125104 GCA_001789635.1 Candidatus Roizmanbacteria bacterium RIFCSPLOWO2_01_FULL_35_13
ACCGCAAAGACTCTATTCCACTGGTGGCCTAGAGTTTAATCCTATAGACGATAACAAGTATTAACTAATTAAAAGGAAGTGATATTAGCTATTCAATATGGTTGCTACAGCCCAACGGGCAGGATACCTTCCTCCGGGAGAATCGTAATTTATCATTAATTCTGAATTGTCTGTACCTAACTGTAATAATTCTTTGGATCCCTGCCATGGCTCGACAAAGCCAACTCCAAAACCGATTTCCAATGGATTTGCCCAAGAAGAAGTATATTGATTGTCAATAATAGGCATTGCACGGGAGCCAATCGTTGTTTTCATATTGGCAACCGTCGCAAAATATATACCGAAACCGGAATCTATCCATGGCGAGTTTTTTAGTAATCCAGGAGCCTGTTTTACCAGGAGATCTTTTATTTTTTTGTTTTCTAATAAACGCCTCATGGCGTATAGAGAGGACTGAATTGAAGGATCTCTGTCTTCTATTATCTTTTCAAAGTTAATTCCTTCTTTATTTTCTGTTTCAACTTGACTAAATGGTTTATATTCGATCATATTTGTTAGATTAATTTTTGATCCATTAAAAAAACCCGCTTGGAGCGGGGTAGAGTATTGAAAATTAAACTACTAAATTACCCCGCGGTCAGCGAGGTGTGATGGGAAAAAGAGTTTGAAAAGTTTATCAAGTTCATAAAGTTATAAAGTAAATATCAATATATTTATATTAACGTGTTAGTATATTAACATAGTAATATAATATTGTCAAATGCATTTAGTAGTGTTACAATATTTCTTGGATGAAAAATAAATATCAATATAATTCATCAGAGTCATATTCTCCAAGAAATGAAAAGGAAAAGGCTTTAATCAAAGCCTTTTTAAAATTGAAAGATGAAAAGGAAGCTGCAGATTTTTTGCGAGATCTAATGACTTTACCGGAAATAGAAGAATTTTCAAATAGATTAGAGATAGCTAAGTTATTGCTTGAAGGTGGATCTTATCAAAGAATAGCTAAAAGAATGGGAGTTTCTACAACTACAGTTACTAGAGTTGCCCATTGGTTGTTTAAAGGCTGTGGAGGTTACTGGAAAGTTTTAAAAAGGTAGTCTACTTCCAATCCGGAATATAATATTTTTTTCCCTTTAAATTTTTTGGTAAGTATTCTTGTTTAATCTTTTCTCCGTTTTGTTTTTCTACCTGCCAGGGATAGCGGGTATGACCTTTTCCATAACCAAACGATTTCATAACTTTGTTAGCTGGGTTTCGGAGATGTAGGGGAATCGGATCCAAGTTTTGTTGTTCTATGTCAGATAATGCGTGTGAAATTCCTTCGGTTGAGGCAATGGATTTTTTTGCAGTAGCTAGATATGTTGCAGTTTGAGCAAGAATTAATTTTGCCTCCGGCATTCCGATCATATGGACAGCCTGCATGCAGGAGGTTGCCAGGACTAGTGCAGTTGGTTGCGCATTGCCAATATCTTCAGAGGCAAAAATTAACATTCTCCTGGCAATAAAAACCGGATCCTCGCCGGCTTTAATCATTCTTGCCAAATAGTGAAGAGTCGCGTCAGGATCGCTGCCGCGCATGCTTTTGATGAAGGCTGAAATCGTATCATAGTGCCAATCTCCTTTTTTATCATAAAATATTGCTTTTCTTTGAATTGCCTCTTCTGCAATTTCTAATGTTATGTTTTTACTAATTGATGTAGCTAATTCAATAGCATTTATTAGAGTTCTTCCGTCACCATTCGACATTTTGATTAAGTGTTTAATCGAAATATCTTGCCATTTGTGTTTAGGGAAAAGTTTGATTGCTTTTTTAGCTATTTTTTCTAAATCGTTGTCGTTTAGTGAATATAAAACGTAGATTTGACTTCTTGAGACAAGAGGAGCATTGACTTCGAAGCCGGGATTTTCAGTTGTTGCTCCAATCAGGACAATTGTTCCATCCTCAACATGAGGTAAGAATCCATCCTGTTGAGCTTTATTAAATCTGTGTATTTCGTCGACAAATAGAACCGTATCCTGCTTAAACATTTTTTTTCGCTCTTTTGCTTTTTGAATAATTTCTCTTACTTCTTTAACTCCGCTTGTTACTGCAGAGAAGGAGATAAAATCCGCATTTACATAATGAGCAATCAGTTTTGCAAGTGTTGTTTTTCCGCAGCCTGGAGGTCCCCATAAGATCATTGAAGTTACTTTTTTATTTTCCAACATCTTTCTGACCGGTCCGTTTTTACCAACCAAATGTTCCTGCCCGACAAATTCTTCCAAGGTAGTAGGTCGAAGTTGTTCTGCAAGCGGAGTAGACATATCAGTTTGACAAATAAAAAGACAATTGGTAAACTTGTTTTGTGCTAGTGGGTGAAAACCCTTCATCGACTAAGATATATCCTAGTCGAGAGCTAGCACGCAAAGAGGCGCTCTTAGGAGCGCTTTTTTGATTTTTTATCGTGAGGCATAATACTTCTAAATTTGTGTTTGCCTGTCCCGATTTTTTCGATGATAACCCTGATTCTTTTATTTTTAGCTACTTTATGGACAAGTTCATAATGAATAGCATCTTTCAATTTATTTTTAACTCGTCTTTTAATTTTTCTGGTTTCGGAGATCAAAGCGCAATTTTTTATTACATCGACAACATAAGGAAGACACATTAACTTCATATACTGTTCGTTTATGTTTCTAGGATGATTAAAATCTTTATAAAGCAGATGATTGAACCCCTCTGAAGTGAAGTAAACAGTATCATTAAGTATTAGACAGTATACGGATACAATACTTTTATAAAACTTTTTAGATTTAACTTTTAGTTTGTAGAAATTCATTGAGGTTATTTTAGCAGATTTTTTTAAGCTCCGACTACTCAGTAGCGAATATTTGTTATTCCATTTTGAACAGTGATATTGGCAATCCAAATTTTACCGATTTCTTTAGTATTTTTAGAAAAAGTTCATTTTTTCCAACCAGATGTTCCTGCCCGACAAATTCCTCTAAAGTAGAAGGTCTGAGTTATTCTGTTAGCGGAATAGACATGCTTGATTCTAGCAAATTATTGACAGTTGATCAATTAATTATTTTTGCGGGTAAAAGACAAAATAAAGCAGAGCACTAGGTTGTGAGGATTTCGGACGAACATCAGTTATTGATTGTTCCCGATCATAATTTAGCGCTTTAGCCCTATTTATTACCCGACGTGAAGCCTTCCATATATTTTTACCTGCCTCTTTTGTCCAGCCCCACATCTGTATTTCAGCAGGTGTATAAAAAGCTGAAGCAATCTCAGATCTTCTATTCATTCTTTCCATTGACAGCTTAAATCTTTCCCTGTTCTCAGCAGATAAATTTCTAAAAAGTTGTTCAGATGATTCCAAATACCTTTGATATGAAGCTTCATCATGTACAATATGATAATCTATTCCTGAAAAGTGTGGAATTACTTCCATGTCCATATATGTAACAAGCTCAAGTACTCTTTTTATATCATCAGGTGTTCCAAATGGTTTCTCGATTGTCATAAAGCAATTTTAGCAAATTATTTAATTCATCTTTTTAACTGGAATAATCATATTTGGGTGATAATTACAAGATGTCAAAAATTAAATTTATTTATTTTGATGTTGGTGGAGTTTTGATAGATTGGAGAAATGCTTTTAAAACAGTTAATACAAAATTTAAAATTCCCTTTGATAAATTTATAGATGAATGGGATATTTATGACGATCAAGTTACACTAGGAAAACTGTCCCCTCAGGAATTTTGGAATAAAGTAAGAGAAGATCTAAATATAAAAAAGGGTAATGACTTTGACTTTTTAGATAGTTGGACTGGAGATTATAAATCAATAAAAGAAACTTTTGACTTTATTCTTAATAATGACAAAAACTATAAAATTGGAATTCTTTCCAATATTTATAAAGGGATGATTCCCCAGCTCAAAAATAAAAATCTTATTCCTAATATTAACTACTCTTTAATTGTCGAATCCTGTGAGTGCGGGATGAAAAAACCAGAAAAAGAAATATTTTTATATGCTCAGGATTAATCCGGTTTTAAGCCAAACGAAATTTTCTTGTAGACGACAGAAAGGATTTTATTCAGGGAGCAAAAAATTTAGATTGGAATGTCTATTTATTTAATTCACTCAAACCTGAAAAATCAATCAGAGAATTAATTACTGAAATAAAGCATTAAAAGGCAAAGTTTTTTTTACTCGATTTATTTTATCTTTACGATTTATCAGAGTAACGATACCTTTATCTGCATCGACTTCAATATAATCTCCGTCCTGAAAAATGTCAGTGGCAAATTGAGTGCCGATGATACAGGGCTTTTTAAGTTTATTAGCTACTATTGATGCATGGCAAATAAGATTTACCTTACCTTCCGTTGCGTTGACTTCGATAATATCCCCATTCTTGAATCTTTTACTTGCAATAGATGTTCCTACAACTGTAGGTACCTCGAATTCACGAGCCACAATTGCAGCATGTGAAAGTACTCCTCCTTCATCTGTTACAATCGCAGCAGCTTTTTTGATAGCAGGTATAAAATCCGGGATTGTCATAGGGGAAACCAATATTTCACCTTCCTGCATTTCAGTTATTTGTTTGTGTCCCATGACTCTTCTTACAAAGCCTCTGACAACACCTCTGAACGCTGGAGACCCAGAGATCTGCCTAACTTTTTTTATGGGTTCTTTAACAAAATGAATTCCTAAAATTTCTTCCACTTTTGATTTAGTAAGCTCCGTAAGTAAATGGTTCTCTGCAAAGAAATATCCTTTATAGCGTTTTTCAAGTATTTCCTGAGATTGAATATTTCCAGTTTTTATTTCTTCTGTTGTTAATACAGAAGATAAATCTTTAAGATGTGGGTAGAGTTTCATCAGCGATTTACGAACGACAGTATCTGAACTATTGCAAAGTTTATCGGTTAAACTTCTAATTTTTGCTAAATTTTCCAAATTTAATCCTTTAATTTTTGTTTCGTCATCCATCTGGAAAAACCACCACATAGCTTCAAACCAAGGATATCCTGCCTCGAGCTCTGAAAGAAATCTTTTTAAATCTGGAAGATTTATAGGTTGCTCTTTTTCGTAGATAGGTTTTATAAAATTAAGTTTTTCCAAGACAGTTTTTTCTATTCTTGGAATAAAAGTAGAATCGTTATGAGCAAGTTTTACTAACAGGTTTTGGACCCAAGCGATTCCATTCAAGTCATAATAAAAGTGAACTGTGTCATCGGTACGTTCAGTAATGATGTAGGGAAGAAATGGTTGTACTAATTTAGTCCAACCTTTTAGATTGAGGCTTTCTCCTCTAACCCATGCCTCAACAGAAGGTAAGGAAAAATCTCTCGAGAATAATTTCTGATATTGGGAAGTCTTTTTCATAACGATTTATAACAATCCCATTTTTTCTCTTACCTCTTTGACAGTTTTTGAGGCAATTTTGCGAGCCTTTTCGGCGCCTTCTTTGATTACTTTATCGACGTAGTTTTTATCTGACTCGATTTTTTTTCTTTGTCGTTGAAGAGGCTGTAGGTCCTTATAAATTGCTTCGGAAATTGCATCTTTTAAAGTAACAAACTGCAAACTACCAGCTTCAAAATCTTTTTTGAATTTCTCGACTTCGCTCGAAATATAAAGACTGGCAAAAGCAAAAAGAGATTTAACTCCGGGATTCATTTCTCCGCCTACTGCAGTTGCAGTAGGTATGGATCTAATTTTTTTCCGAATTGTTTCTAGATCATCGGTCAGATTTATAAAACTTCCCTCAACTGATTTACTCATTTTACCCTCGCCTCTTAAAGATGGAATATATTCGCCTTTTGTTGCAAATCGCTTTGGTTCAGGAAAATCTGTCCCATAAAGTTGGTTCATTTTTCTGGCAATCTCACGAGCTACTTCAAGATGCGGTTCTTGATCGATTCCAACCGGAACCAATCCTGCCTTATAAACTAAAATATCTGCCGCCATAAGAATAGGGTAATTTAATAACGCCATTGTATTATGAGTTGGATACTGTTTAATTTTATCTTTGTAGGTCGGTAGGTGCTGCATCCTGGCAATCGTTGTCACCGAAGAAAAATAAAAAGCCAGCTCCAGATGTTCGTTTACTTCTGATTGTTGAAAAATAACACTTTTTTCCGGGTCTAATCCGGCTGCAAGATAATCTATAATAACTTCTCGTCTATTTTTTCTTAATTCCTCGACATTAAATGGTGTAGTAATAGTATGAACGTCAGCAACCATGTAGAGAGTTTCGTATTCTGAATTATCTTGCAATTCTAACATTCCTTTAACAGCTCCCAGATAATTACCAAGATGCAATCGTCCTGTTGCCCGAATTCCTGACAACACGCGTTTTTTCATATTGTAAATATTATAATTGATTTCAGAAAAGAAATACTTATGAAAATAAAATTACTAATATTATTAATTTTAGCGTTATTTTTAATAAGCGGCTTAATTTTTATTAACAGGAGTATAGTAGAAAATGATGAGGGAATTTATTGGATAACATTTTTACTGGCAAATAAAGGTTATAAGTTATATAGTGAAATTGCCTTTTCTCAACTTCCGGGATTTTTTATTTCTACCTACGGAATATTTAAATTATTCGGCTCTACGATTTTTGCGGCTAGATTGGCAGTGTTTTATTGGTCAGTGTTAGCTTTATTATCAGTTGTTTGGTTAGGTTATATTAGAAAGAATATATTATTTAGTTTAGTTTCGATTGTTCTATTGATAGCAATACCCACTTTTTTTAATCAATCAATAACTTTGCAGTCGGATATTGTTGCTGCCTCTTTTTCTACACTAGGTTTTGTTTTTATGATGTCTTTTATAAATAATAAGTTCTCGACAAGCTCGAACAGTAAACCGAGTTATGTTCGGCTCATTTTATCTTCCTTATTTTTTTCTTTTGCCTTGCTTACAAAATTTGATTATTCATTAGTTATTCCTTTTGGATTTATTTTATTAACTCAAAAGAAAAATAGAATTCCCAATATATTTTTGTTTGCAGCTTCAAGTATTTTTACTATTTTTGTAACGCTAAATTTTTTCGGAATTGATGTTGTATTAAGCAATGTTCTTACCTTAAGAGAAAAAGCTTTGACAGTTTATCCATTTGAGCCGTTTAAAGTATTTGAATACTTAAAAAAAGATACATTACTTCTTACTCTAATCTTAGTAAATATTTTCTACTCTGTATTCAAATTTAGAAAAGGTATTACTTTTTTATCTCTTCTTCTCTGGTTTATCTCAAGTTTATTATTAGTTTTTTCATTTCGTCCGCTTTTCTCTCATCATTTAGTTTTCTTGACTGTTCCTACTGTTTTGTTGTTTTCGAATCAATTTACTTCGATTAAACGTTTAATCGAAGTAAGAGTGATAATAATTTTGATTATTGGAATTTTGGGATTTACTTACAATTTTAGTCAGTTGTCATCAAGGCAAAAATCTAATTTCATTAGAGAAAGAGAAGTTGCTAAGAAATTTATTTTAGAAAATACAAATAACAGTGATCTCATCATTACTGATGAGGCTGCATTATATGGAATGACAAATAGATTACCACCGCCGGAATTAGTTGATCTTTCTTATGTCCAGATCAGATCCGGAAATATTACTTCAGAAAAATTTCAATCAGCTATAGAAAAATATAAACCCAAATTAATTATTGTTTGGAACGGACGACTAAAGGAAATTAATAATTTGGAATATTTGACTGCTGCTTACTACAGAATAATTTATAGCTCAAATGGAAAGTTAATATTTAAATTAGACTGATATAATAGACTATATGGTATTATATGAAGATCAGCCACCACCAAATGAATTTGTAACAATATATGAGGTTACTGTAAAATGCAAAAGAAGAGGATGTCCTTGGAGTATAACTGGAAAACTTGAAGTTGAGAGTAATTCGGGTTACACTGTAGCAACGAGTGGAGTTTTTAAAGATTCCATTGACCACCATGAAGATACTAGACCAAAAAACACAGATGGGACTCCAAAAAGAGGAGCAATGAGCGATCACAATAGATTTAATCTTTTGAAAAATAATAAAATAGTTGGTTTTGTTTCGGTAGGAGGAGGTGGCCCTGCTGCGGGTTTATATTATCCCATCTCGGAAAAAGGTAAATAATATTTATAGTATTTATGGGTTGGGCGTAGGGGAAGTTGTAGGAACAGGATAGTCTGGTGTACAGTCGGCACAGTACGTTGAAAATTTGTCTTTGATGATTGTTTTTTCTTTCATTTCATGGGCAGAATCTTCAATAGTTGTCATTTTTCCCGTATCCCGATTTACCGGGACGGTTGTTTTTTCAATTTTTGTATCGTTTGAAATATTTTCAGTTCCCTTAATAAAATACTCGAAACGTGGTTTGCAGCTTTCAGTTCCGTCGGGGTTTTTATTCATCATATTTCCGGTTTCCCAACAGACCTGTCTTCCTATAACATCCGCCGGTCTTACTGGCCACAGATCAGACTGATTTTTGAGAACAAAAGTCATTACCTTATTCCAGATGGGAGCTGCTCCGGTTACACCGGAAGTCAGATAGGGATGCATAGGAGTATTGTCATTATTACCAACCCAAACTACTGTGAGAAAATTCGGAGTATAGCCGATGGTCCAGTTGTCTTTTTTATCATCAGTAGTTCCTGTTTTTACAGATACGGCTTTACCCGGAATATTAAGGAAGGATGACGAACCAAAAGCGGCAGATCTGGCATTATTATCCAAAAGTATGTGGGAGATAATAAAAGCGGTTTCCTGACTGATTGCCGGTTTGCCTTTTATGGCAAAAAAATTAGGACTTTGCAAGGGTTTTCTTATATCTTTGACATAATTAGAGTCTTTATATGTATATAATATTTCCCCCTTTTTATTTTTTACCTGTAGAATTGCGTTTAATTTTTTAGGAATTCCGCGGTTGGGAAATGAAGAGAATGCTTGAGCCATCTCGGTCATCCTGACTTCACCGCCTCCCAGAGTCAGGGAAAGTCCATAGTTTTTGGGATCTTTAAAAGAAGTAATCATAAATGCGGATGAAGATGCGACAAAATTTTCAACTCCGTTTATCGCAAGCATTTTTACAGCCGGAATATTATATGAATTACCAAGAGCGAACCGCAGTTGTGAAGCTCCATGAAAAACTCCGTCATAATTATTCGGGCAATATTTGATCGGCTGACCGGCTGCAAAAAAACAGGAAGGAATATCAAGAAATAAAGTCGCTGCCGTAACAATTTTTCTTTCCAGTCCGATTGCATAGTTAATAGGTTTTATCGAGCTTCCCGGCTGTCTTTCGGCAGTCGTAACGTTAAAGGCTCCGGAAGGGGAGGCAAAATAATCGACCGATCCAACCATTGATAAAATTTCTCCGGTTGAAGGGCGGGTAACTAAAATAGCTCCATTAGACACTTTAAGATCCTCAATTTTTTCAAGTTCTTCTTTTAGTATTTTTTCCGCATTTTCCTGAATACCCAGATCCAATGTGGTTGTTACCTGAAGGCCGCCTTCTTCGACCTGTTTGATACCGTAAAGTTCTTCTAGCTGCGATTTTACATAGAATGTGAAATGGGGAGCTTTAATATTTTGTTTTAGAAGTTTAACTGAAATTTTTTGTTTTGTTAATTTATCATAGGTCTCTTTATCGATGTATTTTTCAGCCAGCATGGCTTTCAGGACTTCATTCCGTCTTTTGAGGGCTCGATCCGGATTCAGATAAGGCGAATAAAAAGAGGGAGCTTGGGGTAATCCGGCTAAAAATGCGGCCTCGGCCAGATTTAGCTTTTTTGCGGATTTATTAAAGTAAGTCTGCGCCGCCTCTTCTATACCATAGGCAGAGCCGCCATAAGGAACTTGGTTAAGATAAAGCTCCAGTATCTCGTCCTTGCTGAATATTGATTCTGTCCAGAAGGCCAATACTATTTCGCGCATTTTCCTGCGGATGGTTCTTTCCGGAGTAAGTAAGGCACTTTTAACCAATTGCTGGGTGATTGTTGATCCGCCCTGAAGTTTTTGTCTTAACAGAGTGTCTTTCATGGCTCTTAAGATTCCTCCTACAAAAGAAACTCCTCCGTGTTTATAAAAGTTTTTATCTTCTATTGCGATTGTTGCCTGTTTTACATAAGTTGGAAGTTCATTTACTTTAACTAAAGTTCTTTTTTCGTCCTTGAAGATTTCATACAGAAGTTTGCCGTTTCGGTCAAGTATGTGAGTTGAGAGAGGGACTACTTTATAGTCTTTTAGACTCATCGGAGAGGGAAGTTGGTAAAAGATAAAAAAATAGATAGAAACTACAGATGTAAAAATTCCGCATAAAATTAGACCCAAGTAAATTTTTTTACTATGCTTGGATCCATCAATTTTTGTTTTGATTTTTTTGTGAATTTTTTTGATTAGCTTTTTCATAAACAACGATTCTGGACAAGCCAGAATGACGAATGAACAATTGTCATTCCGCACTTGATGCAGAATCTATTTAATTCTGGATTCCCTCTTTCGCGGGAATGACATTAAATAAGTTTTGGAAATAAGGGATCGGATTTTTTAATTTTTCCTTCAGTTGATTTAATAATTTTTTCAGCAGTATTAGGAATGAAAGGTAAGAGCTCAGTACCGATCTGCTTTAATCTATTAATAGATTGAAGCAGAAAATCTTTGCGTTCTTCAGGTTTTTTATTCCAAGGTGCAAAGTCGTCGATGGATTTGTTCAGTGATTTTATTTCCAGCCAAATATTTTCCAGAATTTTGTTGAATTGGAAGGAATCAAATAATTTCACTGTTTTACCAGGCACAATTCTGCGCCTGGCTTCGTTGTTAACAGTTAAACTATCTTTTTCGGCTAGATTGGTTAGACGGGAGACAAGATTTCCCAGTTCGTTGGCCAGATCTGAGTCATAGACTTCTTTCATCCGTTTGTGGGAAAAATCTCCGTCTTCAGAAGGTGGAAGCTCTCTTAATAAGTAATAACGGACAGCGTCTATTCCATATTGTTTAACTAAACCATACGGATCAATAACATTCCCAAGACTTTTACTTATTTTTTTCCCTTCGGAAGTTATGAATCCGTGAATAAAAACCTGCTTTGTATTTGGTAAACCCGCTGACATTAGCATTGCTTGCCATATAGCGGACTGCTGTCTTAAATTGTCTTTTCCGGCAGCTTGAACACCCGGCCAAAATTTTTGATATTCGGTTAATTTGCTTGGCCATCCCAAAGTAGAGATATAGTAAACTAAAGCGTCAAACCAGACGTACATTACATGATCTGGGTCATTTGGAACGTCAACGCCCCACGGCATTTTAGACTTCAAACGTGAAATGCTGAAATCCTGTAGACCTTTTTTGACAAATGTTTCAATTTCGGTAAGTCGATGGTGAGGAATAACGAAACTTTTATTTTTTCTATAAAAAGCTAAAAGCTTATTCTGATATTTAGAAAATTTAAAAAAATAATTTTCCTCTTCATAGTTTTCTATTTTCAAATTAGGATGGATAGGGCAAATCCCATTTTCTAACTCAGAGTCTGTTTTTTCCAGCTCACAACCGTAACAATATTTAATTCGGTAGTTTTTTTTATAGATATCTCCGTTTTTATAACATCTATTCCAAAACTCCTGAGCAGCTTTTACGTGAAAGGGATCTGTCGAACGAATAAAATGAGAACTGCTTAGATTTAAAAGCTTTTTTAATTCCATAAATTTTTTTACTTTTTCATCACAATACTCTTGGGGGCTTTTTTTTGCCTCGCTAGCTTTTTTGTAGATTTTCAGGCCATGTTCGTCAGTTCCATAACCGAATGCGACTTCATAGCCTGTCTGTTTTTTGAATCTGGTAATGGCGTCTGCTTGAAGCAGTTCTAAGGCATATCCGATATGAGGATCGGCGTTGACATAAGAAGAAGTCGTAGTAATATAAAACTTTTTTTTAGTCATGGCTAATATTTTACCTTATTTAGCTTAAATTTAAGCAAGAATAATTTAAGTTTTGCAGTTTACAAAATAAAAAAGTTTTTATAAAGTTGTATTTACTAATGATACTAAGTCGTATGCTTGATTACATATAAAACAAATAGGCTGTTCTTTTTTTGCAATGCTACTGGCTAAGTTCAAATCAGAGGTTTTTAGATTTAGAACTGCGATTGCCCGAGGAAATCTGCCATCTTGACACTTTTCGTTTTTAGGATGACGAAACCTGAATCTTATGCCCGTAAAGGTTTCAGACTTTGAATCCGAATCATTAGAAATAGATTGTAAACCTTCGACCACAATTGCAATATTATACTTCTTTGAAATGATTAAGCAGGATAAATAATCAGCATGCAGGTATTTAAAATATTAAACCATATTGATATCGGTCGATACCAATATGGTAATGCAATGTTTACTTCAATAGAGTAAATATTCCTATAAAAAGGCTTAAGAGTAGGATAAAGTTCATAAGATCCAGGAGTTTTAAGGAAGATAATATTAAGAATATTAAAACAAATACTGTGGTACTAAGCACTATTTTTTTGGGTAAGAAAATTTTAAGCAGAAAATAACTAAAAATACTAATAAGTAATATTAATAATAATATAACGGGCAAGTTAACAGGTGGTATAAAAAAAATAAAACCTGAGATTAAAAAAATTAGAAAAATAGGCAAAAACAGCCGGTAAATTATGTTATTTTTTTTCATGTGCGCTTGCAACTATTAGCATTGTCCATTATAATCTTAAAATAAATGGTAAAAACAGTAAAAACTCCTAAAGCTGAAAAAGCTCCAAAAAAAGACCTAAAAGAAAAAAAAGTCGAAAAACCTCAAGCAGTCGGCGTTCCTAAGGGTAAGGAGAATAAAGTTGTTCTTCCAGAAGATAAGGATAAGATAATCGAGGAGTTTGCCCAGAAAAAAGGCGATACAGGTTCTCCGGAAGTTCAGGTTGCTCTTTTAACCCATAAAATTGTTAAATTAGCAGAACATCTTGAAATCAATAAGAAAGATAATCATTCTAGGCGAGGTCTTTTGAAGGTAATCGCTAAAAGAAGAAGAATTTTGAACTATCTGCAGAAACTCGACGATAAAAGATATAAAAAATTAATATCCAAGCTCGGACTAAAAAAGTAATTATTATATTCATATATTGCTACATTTCTAAATGACAAAAAAAATAATAGATAAGTCTACTGAGATAGACGGACAAAAGTTAACCCTACAGTTCGGAAAATTCGCCCAGGCCGTTGATACTTCAGTCTTTGCTACTATTGGAGATACTGCTGTTCTTATAACTATTGCAGTAGGTCCGGAAAATCCTAATATTGATTATTTTCCTTTATCTGTTGAGTATGCCGAGAAACTTTATGCGGGTGGAATTATTAAGGGTTCACGCTGGGTAAAAAGAGAAGGTAGACCTTCAGATGATGCTGTTCTGAAGGGTAGGATTATTGATAGATCAATCAGACCTCTTTTCCCAAAAACTTATAAAAAACAAGTACAAGTAGTCGTTACCCTTTTATCTATAGACGGAGTCAATGACGCGGAAATTCTTTCTGCGATTGCCGTATCAGCCGGACTTTCTGTTTCTTCTATCCCATGGGCAGGTCCTATCTCTACGGTTCGAGTCGGATATATTACTTCCAGCGAAAATAAGGAATCTGCTTTTATTTTATATCCAACCGAAAATGAACAGGAATTTTCCGATCTTGACCTGGTTATTTCCTCAACTAAAGATAAAGTCTTAATGATTGAGACTAAAGCTAACCGTATCAGCGAAGAAATTATTCAGGAGGGTATTGAAAAAGCAAAAGAAGAAAACAAAAAAATAATTGAATTTATTGAAAAAATAGCTAAGGAAATTGGTAAGAAAAAGGATGATATTCCTGCTGAAGTAAAAAACAGTGAAATTCTTAAACTGGTTAAAACCAAATATGCAAAATCAATTGAAGAATCAATTAAACAAGCTGCGGCAACGGCCGGAAGCGAAGATAAAATGATACAGGAAATTGTCATGAAAATATATGAAGATCTGGATAAAAAATATGACATCAAGCAAATTATGGGAGTAATTACAAAAAATAACTATGCAAATATTAAGGAAAATATTCTAAAGAAAAAAATTAGACCTGACGGTAGAAAATTTAATCAAGTTAGAGAACTAAATGTTGAAGTTTCATTATTGCCGCGAACTCATGGATCTGCCTTGTTCCAAAGAGGACAAACCCAAATACTTTCGATTGCAACTCTAGGCTCAACAACATTAGAACAGTTAATTGAAGGGCCGGAAGGCAAAGAAGTAAAAAGGTATATTCATCATTACTCCGACGGACCTTACTCCTATGGTCAGACCGGGCGGATGATGGGGCCGTCGAGACGGGCAATCGGTCATGGTGCTTTAGCTGAAAAAGCAATCGAACCGGTTTTGCCGTCAACCGATGATTTTCCTTACGCGATCCGGGTTGTTTCGGAAATTCTTTCGGAAAACGGATCTTCTTCTATGGGAAGTGTGTCAGGATCGTCTTTATCGTTAATGGATGCAGGTGTTCCTCTTAAAGAGGCAGTGGCCGGAGTAGCAATGGGACTTGTTTCCAAATCAGATAATGAGTATGCAGTTTTAACCGATATTGTAGGTTTGGAAGATTTTGCCGGAGAAATGGATTTCAAAATTGCCGGGACTAAAGACGGTATTACTGCTATTCAACTGGATGTCAAAAATCAGGGGTTGACATCAAAAATGATTGCAGATATTTTTAAACAGGGTAAAGAAGCTCGGTTGGAGATATTGGAAGCAATGAATAAGGTTATTTCAAAACCGAGAAAAGAAGTATCCCGCTATGCTCCAAAAGTTGTGGTTTTGACTCCACCTCCGGATAAAATCGGGGAGATTATAGGTCCGGGCGGGAAAAATATACGAGCTTTGATCGCAAGAACCCAGACTGAGATTAATGTTGAGGATGATGGCAGAGTTACTGTCAGCGGACTGGACAGAGAAAAAGTTGATGAAGCTGTAAAACATATTGGGAATATAACACGTGAAATTGAGGTTGGTGAAGAATTCGAAGGTGAAGTCAAAAGAATTTTGCCTTTCGGAGCATTTGTGGAAATGGTTCCGGGTAAAGAAGGATTGGTGCATGTTTCAAAAATGGGTAAAGGTTTTGTACGAAATCCAGAAGAAGTTGTTAAACTAGGTCAAAAGGTTAAGGTAAAAGTTTATCAGATAGATAATCAGGGTCGTGTGAATCTTCAGATGATTTCTTAATATACTAAAACAAATACTAATTAGGATATTATTTTATGTCGGAACCATCATTTACTGAACAATATTTCGTTCCAATGACGCATAAGAAATTTTTTGAGTTTTTCTCTGTGGAACCTGATCGTTTTACATCAAAAAAAATTCTGAATGTCGGTGCGGGGGGGCAAATTTTGAAAAAGAATTGAAAAGTAAGAATATAAATCCAAAATCAGTAGTTAATTTAGATCTTGGTTATAGTCCAACAAGGAAATCCGTTTTATGGAAGTTAATATTTAAACTTCCGAGAAAATTATTTCCTCCTTATGCTGTTCAAGGAGACTGGGACACTCTTCCTTTTAAATCAGAAAACTTTGACATATCTGTTTTACTTTTTAGCGCTGGTCTTTGGGCTGAAACGAATGACTTGGAAAAAATAATGAACGAAATAATGAGAGTTACCAAAGAAAGTATTTTTATTAATGGTGCAATAACAGAAAATATACAATATATGCAAGAATTGGCAGAGTCCAGAGGCGGATTTAGAATGCAAAAATTAGAACGAGGTTATGAGTTAAAAAGATAAATCAGGAAGTCTGAGAATCTTCAGGGTTCGTTATCATTCCAAGTCCACCCGCAGGGTGGGGTTTTAACTGTCCAGAAGCAATTTTTTAATCGAATTCAATTTTCTTTGATATTCAACATTGTCTTTTAGAAATTTAAGATATTTTTCTGGAGTTTTAAAATAATTCAAAATTGGTTTAGTATTTACGAGTCCGGAACCCTCACGGTTCCCTGAAGCTAAATAATATGGAAGTGAGGTCCAAGGGTAAGTTAAAAGCTGTTCAAATTCAATTAATCCGGCTGTAACATGATTTAGATGAATGTAGCGAGAGACATGAATAAATTCTTCGTTATTTGTAATTCTTTTTGCTTTAAAATTGTGATCGAAGAGGCTCCCATGGCGATTATTAATAAAATTATAATTTTTCGCAAAGCTATTTTGGATATTACTTAAGAACTTTGATATTCCCTTATCCTGTAACTGTTTTGCTAAAAAATGATAATGGTTAGGCATAAAAGAGAACACATAAATTTCAATTAAAGGGAGTTGACTAATAATGCTTGATAGATAATTTTGTTGGAGACCTGCATTTAAACGGCTAAATTCTGAATATTTTAATCTTTGGTTAAATCTATAATAGTCGACAATTTGCAAAATTTTATATAAATATCGTTCAGAAGAGAAAATTATCTCTTTTCCAATACTTCTATTAAACAGATGATAAATCTCGCCAGTCGATAAAATTGGTCGATGATTTGACATTAAATTGATTAAATAATAAATATAGAAGCAGGTCAATGGATCATATGCTACAAGAGTACTTCATGTTTTGAGCCTGCACACCCTCAGGGTGTGAGTATATAGTAAATACAGTAAACACACCCTGAGGGTGTGGGAAAACAAAAGTCGTGGTTGAATTTGGAAAAAGTTAAGGATACAATGAAATACTATGGCAAGAAGAAAATCGTTGTTAAAAATTCCCTTTTTAAAGTTCAAAATTAACAAACAGACGGTTTTTAATATATTGGGATTTCTGATTATCTGTACGGCAATTGTTTTTTTTATTGCATATCTTAAAAACTTTTTTGGAGTATCGGATGGCAGAATACTCGATAAAGTGAATATCGCTTTAACCAGAAATTTTGGCGGATTGGCAATTATTTTACCTTTTGTTCTAATTTTTTTGTCCGGACATTTTTTCAATACGAAAAAATTGAAGTTTATCAAACTGAACATCAGCGGCGGGTTAGTGCTTATTTTTATAGCGCTTCTTGGAATTTTTCAATCAGGCACACTTGGGGAATTAATCTTTAAGAGTTTAAGCCTGGATTTTTCCCTATCGGGGGCCATAGTCATTCTGGGAACTATATTTTTTGTCGGTCTGATACTTCTTTTAGATACTTCGGTAGACATCTTTGCCTTATTCCTTTTTAACCTTATTAAATCGGGTTTTGTTTTCTTAAAAAATTATTCGCTCAGAACTGTCGGTTCTAAATCTGCGGTGAAAACAGATAATAGTCAGTCTAATTCCCAGGAGTTTATAAAAGCCGAGCCTATATTTGCTAAAAAAACTCCTTTTTTTGTACCCAGACAAGATACTAGTCATATGGATAATAACCAGCAACTTCCAATAAAACCTTTAAATCCAACCTCAAAGAGGGCTTGGGTTTATCCGCCTCTTTCACTTTTAGCTGACGTAGCGCAAAAAGAAGCTGACCGGGGAGATGTTAAAGGTAATGCGGATAAAATTGAAAAGACTCTTGATAGTTTTGGAATCAGGGCCAGAGTTGCAGAAATAAATAAAGGTCCGGCTGTCACTCAGTATGCACTTGAGATTACAATGGGTACAAAGCTTTCAAGAATTACCGGATTAGGTAATGATTTGGCTTTGGCATTAGCCGCTCCAACAGGTCAGGTAAGGATTGAAGCTCCGATTCCGGGAAGAGCGATGGTTGGAATTGAAATTCCTAATAGAAAACCGGAAATTGTGACTTTAAAAAGATTATTATCATCTCCTGTTTTTACCAATAATATGGATCCGCTTCTTGTTCCTCTGGGTTTAGATGTATCCGGCCAACCTCAGGCAGCTTCAATCAGCAAAATGCCTCATGTGTTAATTGCCGGAGCTACCGGATCGGGTAAATCGGTTATTTTAAATGCCTGGATAAGTACATTCCAATTCAGAACAAAGCCTGAGGATCTAAGAATGATACTGGTCGATCCAAAAAGAGTTGAATTGACACTTTATAATGGAATTCCTCATTTATTAACGGAAGTTATCGTAGATGCGGATAAAATAATTTCGGCTCTTAAATGGACGGTTGGTGAAATGATGAACCGTTATAAAATTTTTTCAAAAGCAGGAGTTAGAAATATAGAAGGTTATAATATTACCGAAGGAGTGGAAAAAATGCCGTTCATATTATTTGTTATTGATGAATTGGCAGATTTGATGATATTTGCTCCCGGAGAAGCAGAGGATCTTATAACCCGTATTGCGCAGATGGCGCGGGCAACCGGAATTCATCTTATTTTAGCAACACAAAGGCCGTCGGTAGATGTAATCACCGGACTTATGAAGGCAAATATTCCGACCCGTGTGGCATTCAATGTGTCTTCAATGATCGATTCAAGAGTGATAATTGATATGCCGGGAGCGGAAAAACTCTTGGGTAAGGGGGATATGTTATATCTTCCGCCTGATCAGGCTAAGCCACGGAGAATCCAAGGGCCATATGTAACCGAAAAAGAAGTAAACCAATTGGTAAAGTTTTTGAAAACTCAAGCTCCTGAGGTTCATTACACTCAAGAAGTTCTGGAACAGGATGTGTATGTGGGCGGAAGAGGCGGAACTATGATTGCAAACGGGGATGAAAAAGATCCTCTATTCAATCAGATAGTCGATATGATTTCTCCCTTAGAATTTGCTTCTGCTTCGCTTTTACAAAGAAAATTCAGAGTCGGTTTTGCCAGAGCCGCACGTATTCTGGATCAACTGGAAGCTGCGGGATTTGTTGGTCCGGCTGAAGGCTCAAAGCCAAGACAAGTTTTAAAAAGACAAGTTTCTTCTGGTGATGAGAACATATAAAACGGCTATTTTCCGAAGGCAACCATAAGACCGAAGACGGCGAAGAGAATGGCAATTATCCAGAAGCGCATAACGATCTTGGGTTCTTCCCAACCTTTTAGTTGAAGGTATAAATGTAACGGAGCAACAGGAAAAATTTTTCTCTTGAGATATTTTTTACTAAGGAGTTGAATCAAAGAACTGGTTATTTCTATAACAAATACTCCTCCGATAATCGGAAGCGCAAAAGCTTTACCCAAGATAAGCCCGACTACCGCAAAGGTAGCTCCGAATGACAAGGCGCCGGTATCACCCAGAAAAATTCTGGCAGGGTAGGTATTAAAATATAAAAAAGCTATCAATCCGCCGAGCCAGGTTGCAATAAAGAGACTGGTGGGAACATCGAGAATAGTTCTTGAAACCACCCAAAAACTTGAAAGAGCAAAAAGTAAGACGCCTGACGCAAGTCCGTCTAATCCGTCTGTGACATTAACCGCATTGGCAAAGGCCACGATCACAAAACTGGAAAAAAGTATATAAAACCAGGCTATCTGAAACACACCGATAAAAGGAATATGTATTATATCTATCTTAAGATCGGAAAAAAGCCAGTATGAGATAATTACTGCCAAAAAAATTTCGATTATAAGTTTATGCCTTAATCTCAGGCCAAAAAACTGGCTTTTTTGCCAAAGAAAGATTTTATTCAAATCATCATAGATTCCCAAAAATCCAAATGACAAAAATGTAAAAATAAGTATTTTAATTTCAGCTATAACGGACGGATAATTAGATATGATTTCTTTATCGAAAATAAAGTATAAAAATAAAAAGGCGAAAAATAAAAATACAGTTGTAAATGCTAACAGAATACCCCCTCCGACCGGTGTGCCTTTTTTATGTTGGTGGAATTTATCAAAAATTGGAGTTGGTTTATTGAATGCATCGCGAGTCTGCTGATTAGCACGCTGGAATTTTTTTTTATATAAAAAATTTATAAAAGGAACAATAAGTAGGAAGTTTATTATAAAAGAAATAAAAATGACAAAAAGATATGTTGACATAAATTAAAAGTTTATAAAGTCATAAAGTCTATAAAGTAAAAAGACTAAAAATCTTGGGGATAAAAATAAAACCGGCAATAAAAAGCGCGGTAAGGGCAAAAATTAACATTGCTCCGGCCGAGACATCTTTTGCGATCTTAATTTCTTCACTCCAATCCTTATGGATTGCATCAATAGCCTCTTCAATTGCGGTATTCAAAGTTTCTATTGCCAGTCCGCCGCCGATTAAAACCAATATGACGAAAAATTCAAGAGTGGATATTTTAAGAACAAAACCTCCAATAAGAGCCAATGCAGAAAAAAATAAGTGGATTCTAATATTATTTTGAGTTTTAAAAGTCCAGATTATTCCGGATAAGGCATTTTGGAAAGTAAACACGTGTTTTTTTATCATAATATTATATTTTCAAGGGTTTTTGCCAATTTATCAGAATCGTGTCTGAGTATGCTTCTTGTCAATCTGTCAGCGGTTTCTTTTTCAAACAACTGTGCGTCTATAAGATTTTGTTGAATTATTTTACCCTTATATCCGTTTTCTAAAAGGTCATTTTTAACTATTTTTTCATTATTTTTTTTATACCACTGTAATATTTCAGAAGGAATTTCACCTGAATTTGCAACTACGTAATCAATTTGTTTGCCGAGATACTTTTCAAGATCCTGAAGGTGTTTTGAAGCATTATAATTGTTGGTTTGTCCTGACTTTGTCATTAGATTCATAATGAAAATAATTTTAGCTTTGCCGGAAATAATAGTTTCCTTTATTTTATCTACCAGTAATACTGGTATTATACTAGTATAAAGGTCTCCTGGTCCTATGATCAGTATATCCGAATCTTTTATTCTTTGGACAACCTTAATGTTCGGATTTGCATTTGGTTCAAGATAAGCTTTTTGAATAGGGCTGGATTCATTTGTATTTTCTTCTATTTTATTTTCACCCCTGATTATTTTTCCGCTTTTGTACTCTACGCAAAGATGAGTCTTATCGAAGGTAACCGGAAGCACCTGGCCCTTTGTTTTTAGGACATAAGAAGCCGTAGATATAACATCATCATAATTATTGCAAACCTTTTCTAAGGCAGAAATAAAAAGATTGCCAAAATTATGACCGGAAAAGTCGCCAGAACCAAAACGGTATAAGAATAGTTTTCTCCAAAGAAGAGGAGCATCGGAAAGTGCAACTAAACATTGTCTTAAATCTCCTGGTGGAAGGACGCCTAGTTGATCTCTTAATCTACCTGTTGAGCCACCTGAGTCCATCATAGTAACAATAACGCCCAGATCGATAGGGTATTGTTTTAAGCCTGATAAAATAACAAATGTGCCTGTTCCACCACCTATCACTGTAATTTTTTTTAACATGTTTATTTTTTAAATACCATTGTGTATATTTTTGACAGTTTTCCTTTTAAAGATAAACTTTTTGTCTTCAACGTCTTCTGCGATAGTATATCCTGGGGCAATATAAGTATTTTTACCAATTTTAACGCCTGGTAAAATCGTTGAGTTTACACCGATTTTAGATCCAGATCCAATTATTGCCCCAAGTTTCTTTAAATTAGTATCAATTTTTGATTTGTTAACTGCTGATTTTATATTCCCGCTGTCAAATCTAAAATTTGCTGTGGCAGCTTGCGCACCGAATAAAACATTATTAGCCAAAACAGAGTCACCGACATAGTTTCGGTGTAGTGAAACATTATCTCCTAAATACGACCTTGTAACTTCAGAATATCCCCCTATGAGACAGTTTTTACCAATATGGCTATCTCTTAACATAGTAAAATCTCCAATAATAGAATTATCGTCAATAAAGCAAGGACCTACTATTTTTGCAGTTTTAGCAATTTTTACGTTTTTTCCGACTCTTATTTCTTTATTAAGCTGATTAAGAAAATACTTCATTAAAGGAAGAACGTGCCACGGATATTTTAGCGGATACCAGTAATCCTCATAGAGTACATAGTTTGTTTTAGTTGATCGGTCTATAATGGCATTGATAGCTTGTTCATATTGATCGTCGCGGTTTGTCTCAGTTTTTTCTAGAGCCAGAATTAATTGATTAAAGTCTTTAAAGTAGTCTGCAACAAGTTTGACTAAATTGGAAGGAATTTTTTCTGGATCGGGTTTTTCAACAATGGAAATAAGCCTATTATTTGAAAAATTTAAATATCCACCGGGAAAATAGTTATCAACTTTTTTTGCCAGGCAAAGATAATCAAGATCCTTTTGATCTACTCTGTCGATAAACTGAATCAAAACTTTAAAATTAAAAAAATCTTCAGCATTAAGAATTAGAACTTCACCGGTAATTTTATTTTTTGCTGATAAAATAGCCCCAGCTTGACCTTGATAATTTGCCTGCTGTTCAATAAGCGAAAATTTAAGGCTGGAGTTAAATCGATTAATCATTTGGACATCAGAGGAATTAATTATGATAGTAATTTTTTCTGTGCAGGAACCGAAGTATTCAATTAAATGTTGTAATAAAGGTATCCCAAGAAATAAAAAATAACTTTTTTGACTTAATGGCCAAAAACGACTGCCATCGCCACCTGCTAGTATAAGAATATTTTTTATTTTTCTCATATTTTTTTAATATCCCCTCCTAATGAAGTCACTTTTTCAACAAAATTTTCATAGCCTCTTTCTAAAATTGATGCACCATTAACGACAGATTCACCTTCAGCTACAAGAGCAGCAATAGCTAAAGTAGCCCCCGCGCGAAGATCAGCAATATTTAAAGCCCCTCCGTGTAATTCTTGTGGTCCTTTTATTCGGATTGCTTGATTATATTTTTTATTTGGGTCAAAATTAAAAAAGAAATATTCTGCAGGGTTTCTAACAGGAATTTTTACGAAATCAATATCAGCACCCAGCTTGCGAAGTTCTTCGACATAGGAAAAACGGTTTTCAAATACTCTCTCATGAATAATAGATTTTCCCTGAGCTTGGGTCATAAGTACTGCCCAGTTTGGTTGCCAGTCTGTCATAAAACCGGGATGAGGGCTGGTATAGATCTGAGATGAATGAAGAGGGCTAATATAACTGAATCTGACCAAATTTTTTCCGAGAATATCTACACCTGCACCAATCTCTTTTATTTTTTTAATAAATACCTGAATATTGTCCGGGTTTAACGAAGATATCGTTATTTCGCCTTTAGTAGCTATTGCTAAAACAGCAAAAGTTATCGCTTCATTCCGGTCTGAAATTATTTCAAAAGAGTCAGTTAGTTGAAGTTTATTGACAGGGGTTATATATATTTTATTATCTTTTTTTTGAATTTTTGCTCCTGCCAAATTTAAAAAACGGATTAACTCATCAATCTCCGGCTCTAAAGCAGTATTGTCAAGCAAAATTTTATCTTTTCCGAATACCGATAACATGATGAGAAGTTCAGTACCGGTGTGAGTTTCTTTGGGGAATCTGTAGGAGCCGGAAGGCTTGGTATTCATTTTTGCATGGTAGTAACCCGTATCAGAATCATAATTCAAGAGTACTCCAAGTTTTTTCATTCCTTCTACGATCCGGTCGATGGGTCTCGCGCCTATTCTGCAGCCTCCCGGATTAGGCACATAACACTCCGAGAATTTATGAAGTAAAGGAGCAAAAAGCATAAAAGATACCCTGATTTTTGCAGCGTGCAAAAGATCGACTTTATTAATCTTAAGTGTTCTACCGTCCATTATGACCGTGTGTTTTTCACTAAATTCAGCTTTGGCTCCTAAAGATCGAATTAAATGAAGAAGCTCATGGACATCATTAATGCGAGGAATATTTTTTAGTGTAATTTCCTGATCTAAAAGCAGAGCGGCAATAATTACCTTAAGGGCGACATTTTTTGCGCCGGATAATGTAATTGCTCCTTTTAGTGGTTTACCGCCTTTAATTAAGAATGAATCCTCCATGAGTCAATATAAAATATTAAATCTAAAAATATTTAACATTTGATATGTGTATTTGATATTCTATCTTTGATCTTTTATATTACTATTACTTCCTCTTCTAACTGCACTTCAAATTTTTCTTTAACTTTATTTTTTATTAAGTTAAGCAGTTTTTTAAGATCTTCTGGTTTTCCGTCGCCATCATGAATGATAAAATTAGCGTGCTTATTCGAAACATGAAATTTTCCTACTCTCAAATTCTTTAATCCAGCTTGATCTATAAGTTGACCTGCTGACTGACCGTTAACATTTCTAAAAAAACACCCGCTGGTAAAAACACCGAAAGGTTGAGTTTGTTTTCTATAATTCAGGGCAAAATCAGTATGCTGTTTGGTAATCTGAGGGTCGGATTTCTTAAGTTTGAATACAGCTTCGAGAACAATTTCTTTACTTTTTTGCAAAGTGCTTTGATCATAGGCAAAATCAAAATAAGATTTGCTTACTATTTTTTTTTTACCGGTCTGATCAAGTAAGGTTGCCGAAACAAGATTATCGCCAACATACATCTGCGGTTTTGTCCATTTTGAATTCATATACAAAGCGCCACCGATTGTTCCAGGCAGTCCAAAATGATACTCAAGACCTTCATAACCTTCTGTTGCAAGTTCCTTAGCAAGTTTGGTAACTGGATAACCCGATGAGATTTTGAGAAAAATATCGTTATTTTTAATCTCAATTTTTTTGTAGATATATTTATTTCTAACAACTAACCCCTCTAGCTCTTTTCTAATAATTGCCAGATTTGATCCTCCACCGAGAATGAAAAATGAAAGTTTTAGACTTAGAGAAGCCTTTTTTGCCTTTATAATATCAGTACGCGATTCAGCTTCAAAATAGTATTGCGCTGTAGTTTTAGTTCTTAGAGTAAGGTAGGGCGAAAGATTAAAATTTTCCTTTACTCGATCTTCTCCTAAATATTTTTCGAGTTTAGCCTTTGTATTCATAGTTCGATTTCACTCACTATGATCCTGAGTTTATCGAATGGATCATAAGGATTTGATTATCTTAATTATATCACCTGACAGTTTATAAACATCACCTGCACCCATTGTGAAGATAATATCCTGATATTGGATATTGGATATTAGATATTGATTAAGTTTTTGTTTTGATTCTATAAAGTTAAGCTTATCTGGATTAAATTTGACCATATCTTTGGAAGTTATATTAAAATTAAGAGGGTTTTCGCGGGCGGAGGCGAAGATGGGCAAGATAACAGTTTGGTCAGCAAGGCTTAAACTTTTGGCAAAATCATTCAGAAGCTTCTGGGTACGGGAATAGGTATGAGGTTGAAAAATAACAACAATTCTTTTTTTGGGAAATCTGGACCTTGCGGCAGATATAGTTGCCTTTATCTCATTGGGATGGTGGGCATAATCATCAAATAAATAGGTACCCTTTTTTTTGTAAACTAGCTCAAATCTTCGTTTAGCTCCGGTAAAATCCTTTATTGCCGATTTTATTTTTTCCAATTTAAATCCAAGTTGATGAAGTGTCAATATGACTCCGGCAGCATTCGAAACATTTTTTTCTCCAAAAAGTTTTATCGTCATTCTGGGGATCCTGAACATGTTGAAGGGGACTCCAGAATCGATTCTGGATAAGTTATAATCCCGGGCTTTGGAAATCAAGGGACTAGAACGACTCTTAATATTAAATTTTAAAGAAAATACAGTTCCCTCCGAATTGGACTTATAATTAATAATTTGCAGGTCAGCTTTATTTGAAAAGCCATAACTTAAATATTGATTTAAACTCGATCTATCGATAGATCGAGTTATATTTTGATCGTCGGCACAGAAGATCAGTTTTTTATTTTTGAAAAACTTTGAAAAAGCATTCTCAACTTCTTTTAGATTTTTATAAACGTCTGGGTGGTCAAAGTCGATATTAGTACAAAGAATATAATCGGGATTTAAAAAATGAAACTTAGGAGTTAAGTCATGCGGCGGATTTACTCCATACTCATCTGCCTCGACGATAAAATAGTCTGTTCCATTAAAATCCCCTCCAAAATATTCGTTGAAGTTAGAGCTGCCGATCATGTAACTTGGTTTTGCTCCGAGTTTAATCAAAGCATAGGAAAGCAGGGAAGATGAAGTTGTCTTTCCGTGACAGCCGCAGACTGCAATTGAAGTTTTAAATTGCTTTATCAATTGACCCAAAAGTTCTGCCTGATGCAGTATTTTAATATTTCTTTTTTTAGCCTCGATTACCTGTGGATTTTTATCTCCTTGGTGGGCAGCAGAGTAGACCATTAAATCAATATTTGCAGGAAGTTTTTTTGGCTTAAAACCAATCTGCCAGGAGATTTTATTTTTTTTAAGCAGTACATCGGTAATAAATTCTTCTTCAATATCCGATCCGGTAACATTTTTCCCCATTTTTTGCAAAATAATGGCTAGATTGGCCATTGCCGCTCCTTTTATTCCAACTGCAAACACATTTTTAGCTTGATCCAACATACCGAATTTTATTATACAATAATCTGTTGCTTTTCATCTTAGTTTAAGATATAAAAATACATTACATACATATGCAAGATAAAGTACCTCAAGATAATGTTTGTCCGAAGTGTGGGAATCCTTTAGGCGAGATTACGACTACTAAATCAGGTAAACAGATGCAGAGATGTTCAACAGGTAGTTGGAATCCGGATACAAAAAAAGTAGAAGGCTGTCCTTTTGTCAAATGGCTGGAAACCCCACCGCAAACTCTCGATGAAAAATGCCCAAAGTGTGGAAATCCTCTACTTTTAGTTACAACGAGATTTGATAAAAAATTAAAAAGATGCTCGACCAATAAGTGGGACCCTGAAACCAGGCAATCAAGCGGCTGTGACTTTGTAGAGTGGATCAAAGGAACAAGCGAACCATTAGAGGAAGATTGCCCAAAATGCGGAAATAAACTGGTTCTTTATACAGCAGCCAGCGGTAAAAAGCTGAAAAAATGCTCTACTAATAAGTGGGATGCTCAGACAAGACAAGCTAGCGGATGCGATTTTGTCGATTGGATGAATTAACTTTAAGCTCCAAGAAACAACTTACAAGAAACAAATAAATCTCAATTTCCAAATACTCAATACTCTAATTATAATATTTTAAATTTGATTATTTATAATTTGGATATTGTTTGTACCTTGTTTCTTGTATCTTGTAATTTATTTAATTTTAATTATAAAATTAAACATTTCTGGAAAATCCTTTGATTTTGCTCTTCGGCGGGAAAAAAAACGCTTGCTGTCGCATTTTGTACAAAAAGGAAAAAAGTCGATATTTTTTTTACTTACTCCGGATTTGACCAGTTGTAAATAGTTTAATAAAGCTAAATTTATATGCCAGCGGCCTTTTTTTCTCATAAATATTTTTTCAGAGAATTCTTCAAACTGTTCTAAAAATTCGTAGTAGTGATCGTCGTCAACATCATAACAGCAGGCACCAATTGCCGGGCCAATTGCGCCGGTAAGGTATTCGACTTTAGAACCCAAATTCAAGAAAGTATTTACCATTTTTTCTGACATATTTTTTAGGCTTCCCCGCCAACCCTGGTGCGAAATACCTATGTATCCTCTTGTTTTATCAGTAATTATCAATGGGACGCAATCGGCATTTCTAACGATTAGAATAGTTTTTAAGTTATTTGTTATCACGCCGTCACTATCTTTCAGTATTTCTAAATTGTTTTCTGTTTTTATATTTTCCAGGATTTCTACATTGATTGAGTGAATTTGTTCAAGATAGATTAACTTTGTAAACGGAATATTTTGCTGATTGAAAAAGTTAGTTACGATATTTAAGTTTCTTGCATCTCCTAAATCAGAAGTACTGAAACCAGAGAAAAATTTACCGTCATTTATTTGAGTGGAGCAGAAAATTTTTAAATCAGAATTATAAACGATCATATTTTTTTAATGCATCGAGTACAACTTGTTTTTCATTCCAGGGATATTCGGTTTTACCGCGGCAGAGGCTTTTCTCATGGCTTTTACCGGTTAAAATCACAACGTCTCCAGGAATAGTTATTTTAATCGCTATTTCTATAGCTTTTTTTCTGTTTATCTCAATGAGATAAGACTTATTGGATATATTGGAGGAATTGGAGTTTGTCAGTTTAAATCCTTTTTTTTCGATACCGGTGGCAATTTCTCGACAGATTTTGTACAGGTCTTCATCCCGATAATCTTCTTCGGTCAAAATAATTTTATCGGCATAGCGGGCACTTTCGGCTCCCATAAGAGGTCTTTTGGATTGATCTCTTTTTCCGGCTGAGCCAAAAACATGAATAAGCCGGTGAGTACCGGTTATAAATTCTTCTCTGACTTCGCTGAGAACTTCATGTAAAGCGTTGGGTGTATGGGCAAAATCAATAATTACCATGATGGGTTTATTTACTACAATTTCTAATCTGCCGGGAGGTAAAACGAATGATCTTAATGCCTTACTAATGAATTTTTCGCCGATATTCAGTTTTGTACATAATGCATATGCGGCAAGATAATTGTATTTATTGAATTTGGCAAGCTTAAGGTTATATTTCACTCCGATATCGAATTGGAAATCAGCTTTGTTTATGAGTCCGTAAGTAAAATAATTTTTTTTGATTAAATTCTTAAGCAGCGGAAATGATCTGTCGTCGACATTCAGCAGTGAAATTATTGCATTTTTCAGTAAAATAGCTTTAGACCGGACGTATTCTTCATATACTTTATGGAAATCCAGATGTTCATGGGTAATGTTGGTGACAAGGGCGGCTTCATATTTTATCAGTGAATTTCTGTTTTGGGTTAAGGCGTGTGAGGTTGTCTCAAGTACAAAATATTCATCTCCCGAATCAACACTTTGACGCAGATATTTTTGCAGAGGAAAGACGTCCGGAGTGGTTACGTGAAACCCAATATCATAAGTTTTTCCGGCAATATTTGCGTAGACTGATGAGACCATCGAGACTTTTTTCCCGGCTGATTTTAAAATATGATAGATAAGATGAGTTGTAGTTGTTTTGCCGTCAGTGCCTGTAACGCCGATAATTTTCAACTTTCTACTTGGAAAACCATAATAGACATTGGCAAGAACAGATTGGAGAAGATGATAATAGTTTTTTAGTGTTTGCTGCATTGGATGATATTAAAAATTAAAGATTAAATATAAAAAATACATATTAAATATTAAATATTTTTTATTTTTGATATGTATATTTTATTTTCTATGTTTTATATTTAATATTTTTATTACTCTGGTGCAATATTATAATAAACTAACAGTTCTTTGGCTACTTCGAAAAACAAGGGTGCGGCGGTTTCCGATCCCCAGGGAGAGCTTTGCGGCTCCCTGAGTATTACCAATGCCAAAAATTTTGGATCGTTTACCGGTGCAAATCCGATGAAAGAGGTAACTGTTTTTGTCGGATCGTAATGACCTTTTATCGGAATCTGGGCTGTACCTGTTTTTCCGCCTATCTGATATCCTTTAGGCTTAGCCCAACGGATTTCACCATTTTCGACAGTCGAAAGCAGCATCCTTTTAATAATTTCAGATGTTTTTGAACTGATAACTTCACTTTGGGGGTTGAAAGAAATATTTTTTTTGGCTTCGTTTGAAGTAATTCTTTTAACTGCATGCGGTTTTAACATTTTGCCGCCATTGACCAGAGAAGCGAATGCCCGGATCATCTGGATCGGAGTTACCGCTATCCCTTGGCCGAAACTCGTTGTCGCAAAATCTATAGGATACCAGTTGAATTCTTCTTTTAAATATCCCGGAGCTTCTCCCTGCAGGTCAATTCCGGTCTCCCTGTTAAAACCGTATTTTTTGAGATAAGAATACATTTTTTTTTGGCCTAATTTTTCTGAAATATAGACCATACCTACGTTTGAGGATTTTTCCAGAATACGAGTCATTGAAATTTTACCTTCATATTTATCATTCCAGGTTTTTATTGTATATTCGCCAATCCTTACCGGTCCATCTTCCTCATAGAAATCATTAGGTTTTATGCTTTTTTCCTCCAGTGCAGCAGCCATTATAAAAGGTTTGAAAGTTGAGCCCGGTTCGTACAGATTTGATATCGCCGGGTTTTTAAAAAATTGTTCGGAAAAAAGATAATATTGGTTGACATCAAAATCGGGCAAACAACTGAGTGCTAAAATTTCCATAGTTTGAGGATCAGCAATTAATATGCATCCTTCTTTAGCACGATATTGTTCCAGACCTATTTGTAATTTTGCTTTGGCAATCTCCTGCACGGGTTTATCTATTGTCAGATAAAGATCTCTTCCATTTTCCGGATCAAGTCTTTGCTGAGTTCCGATCAATATAGGTCTGCCCAATATATCCCTATCGCTTTTAATAATTCCGGGAAATCCAACCAGTTCTTTGTTATAAAAACCCTCTATGCCAAAATAACCGATATCTTCCCCCTCAGAATCTTTACCGACAAAACCAAGAAGATGGGCAGATAATGAACTTTCAGGATAGTGTCTTAAAAACCCATCATCAAAACCGATGCCTTTTAAACCGATTTTTTGCAGTTTTTGTTTTTGCTCAGTATTTACATCATTCTTAATGGCTGTCCAGTTTTTATTTTTGTCGATTTTTGCTTCTATAGATGCTTCACCCATCTGTAAAACAGAGTCAACTTTTCTGACAAATTCATCTAAATTATTAATTTTTTTGGGTTCTGCAAATAAAAGATATGAGGATTTATTTACCGCCATAGGTTCGCCGTTTCTGTCAAAAATACGCCCTCTTTCGGGCATGATTCTGCTTGTTTTGAGGTAATTGGTCTTAACAGATGAAGGATTTATTATTTGCAGGTAGAAGAGTTTAGAAATAATTGCAATATATGATAGAAAAAAAATAATAAATAGTAAGCGATGCTTTGTCATAGCAAGTCAAACTTGCCTTCGCAACTTCTTAATTCCGTGCATATTGCAGATTGTCAAGAAAGACAGGTTGGGCTTTTTGGGTAAAATCGAGTTGGGCCGCCATTGATGAAGCATATTTTAGTGAATTAACGTCGTATATTTTATTTTCCAAAATCAAATTTTCCCGGTGTAATGTTCTAATATCAGTTTCATAATGATTAATTTTATCGCTTAATTTTATGCTATGAATAAACACGTAAACATTAGCAGAAACTAATATTAAAAAAATAGCCCAAAGGGAAAATTTAGATAGATTTTTCATATGAAATTACGCGCATTTTAGCTGACCGTTCAAAATTTGATCTGTTTGTTGACTTAATTAATTTTTTATTAATCTGCTTCAGATTATTGTTATTTATAAATTGTTTTACTATCCTGTCTTCCAGGGAATGAAATGATATGACAACCAATCTGCCTTTTTTCCTTAAAATTTTTAATGATCCTTCCAGAACTTTTTTTAAATTTTCTAACTCATTATTCACAGAGATTCTTAAAGCCTGAAAAATTCTTGCATAAGTTTTATTATCTTTTTCTCCAGTTGCTTCGTCAATGATTTGCAACAGATCTCCGACTTTTTCTATCGGTTTTAAGGAACGGGCGCGAACAACAGTTTTACTAATTGCCAGAGAATTGATCTCTTCACCATAACGTGCAAAAATTTCATACAGTTCATTCTGTTCTAAATTATTAATTAAATAAGACGCCTTTGATTCTATGGCTGAACTAATTCGCATATCTAAAGGTTCAGCCAAGTTTTTATAGGAAAAACCTCTGCCTGATTTTTTCAGTTGATACATCGACAAACCCAAATCAAATAAAATTCCGTCGACAGGAAAAAAATTATTTTCTTTTGCTAGTTTTTCAATATCTTTAAAATTTCCCTGGACTAAAACGATTTTGTTTGTCATTCTGGCAAGCGATAAAGAAGCGCGTCCAGAATCTAACGACGATTCTGGAGTCGTCCGACGTAACGTCGGACTCCCCAGAATGACACTCAGTTTTTTTATCTGTTCTTCATCTTGATCTATTCCCAGAACTTTTCTACCCAGCCTTGCTATTTCAGTCAAATGTCCGCCTTCGCCTGCGGTGGCATCAATATAAAGTCCATCTTTCTTGATGTTCAAACCTTCGATTGCTTCTTGTAAAAGAACAGGCGTATGCATTTTAAGGTTTTATTTTCTTAATATATTCATCCCATCTCTTTGGTTCCCAGACTTCAAAGTGGTCTCCTACACCGATAATTGCAGCTTTATTACTTAAACTAGCGTAATCCAAAAGAATTTTTGGAATTACAAACCTACCCTGAGCATCAATTTCTACTATTGCGGCACTTGAAAAAAGATGTCTTTTCGTTTCTGACTTCTGTAATTCTAAAGATGATTGACTTATCAGTTCTTTAGCTGCTTTTTCCCAATCGATGTTCCTGAAACCCGATAGACAGCTATCAAATCCTTTTGTTAAAGTAAATGTCCTGCCATTTCCCAGAGCCTCTCTAATTTTTTTGGGGATAATTATTCTTCCTTGACCGGAAAATGTTACCCGATACTCCCCAACAAAAAACATATATATCCATTTAACGCCATTTTAATCATATTGTCAAGACCTACAATTTGTGCCCGATTTATTTACAAGCGCTAGACATTATTTAAATACCTTCAAATTTATCGTATTTCTTCTTTATAATAGAGTTGTACTACATGAATAATATTATTAATAAAACACGGCAGTTTATATTTGCCAAGCAAACGAGTATGTTCTCTTCCGCCATGCTTTTGGCTGTGATGATAGTAATATCACGCATCTTTGGTTTTTTCCGTTACCGTGCATTATCAGGTATTTTTGCAAAGGAAGAACTGGATATTTTTCTGGCTTCTTTCAGGATACCCGATCTGGTATTTGAACTTCTTATAACGGGTGCTTTGACAAGCACGATAATACCGATATTTATTAAATATCAGAATAATAAAGACGAATTAAATTTAAACATATCTTCAATCTTTAATCTGATTTTGCTGCTTATGGTAGTATTAATTTTTATTCTATTTATAGCAATGGGTCTGATAGTGCCGGTAATCACACCCGGATTCAGTAAGGAAAAAATAGATGCTATAGTTCTTTATTCAAGACTCTTACTTGTTGGCCAATTACCCTTTTTAATTATAGGAAATTTTTTGACTGCAATTGCTCAGGCTAATAGAATGTTTTTTTTATCGGCACTTGCTCCTATTTTGTACAATGTAACCATTATTATTGGTGCAATATTTTTCAGCTCCGGTTTTTACCTTTTAGCACCCATTTTTGGAGTTATATTAGGAGCATTTTTGTTGGTAGTAGTCCAGCTACCGATATTATTTAATTCTAATTTTACTTACCGCTTAGTTTTAAGAAAAACGGCAGCGATGGTCGATTTTTTTAGGGTAGTTGCACCCAGGGCTCTTACGGTAATTTTTGCCCAATTAGATTCAACTATAGATCTTATTCTGACAACATTATTGGGAGCAGGTTCATATACAATTTTTTACTTTGCCCAGCATCTTCAGCTTTTACCGGTTTCAGTCATCGGAGTTGCATTTGGACAGGCGTCACTTCCTTATTTAACCGAAGTCTATCAGGGAAAAAAATTTGAAGAATTTAAGAAAATAATAATCGATTCGGTATTGAGTCTTTTCTTTTTTACTATTCCAATAGCAAGCTTTTTTATTTTTGCCAGGACACCTCTGGTTCGCTTTTTTTTCGGCGGTCCTAAATTTGACTGGGAAGCTACGGTAGCGACCGCCATAACCCTATCTTTCTTTTCAATTTCGTTGCCGTTTCACGCGATTTTTTATTTCCTGACCCGCTGTTTTTACGCATTTTTAGATACTAAGACTCCCTTTTATGTTAGTGTTTTAACTATTACTATTAATACTATTTTAAGTTTAGTATTTGTTCTATGGCTTAAATTACCGGTCTGGTTTATCGCTGGATCTTTTTCACTCGCCATGATTCTTAATGTTACTCTTTTATTCTTAATTCTTTCCAGAAAAATATCCGGTTTGGATCTGGTTCTTTTAACTTATGAATCCGGCAAGATGTTAATTGCGACACTCATATCATCGGTTATCGTATACTATTCTATGAAGTTTATGGACGGACTTATATTTGATACTTCTTACACGATAAATGTTTTTTTCCTACTTTTTGCCGGTCTGATTTTATATTTTCCACTTTATTTATTTTTATCCTGGCTAATGAATGTAAGAGAGATTTACTTAGTGGGAAAACTTATATTAAAAGCCAAAGAGTACAGGAAAAGAGTGGTTGAATTTTATACTTTATATGAGTAGTGAAAACCAACTGATAGCCGTAAAAGCAATCCAGAAAAAACTTCTGGGAAAAAAATTGACACATAGAGAGATTTTCATTCTCATGGATGAAATAACTCATCACAGGTTAAGTGAAGTACTCACAGCTTATTTTGTCGCCTCTTCTTTTAAGGAAGGCTATACTTCAGAAGAATTATATTTGTTTACTAAAGCTATGGTTGAGACTGGAAATAAATTCCATTTTGACGGAATTGTGGCGGATAAGCATTCGACAGGAGGTGTTGCAGGTACCAGAACAACTATGATTGTCGTTCCTATCATTGCGGCGGCCGGGATAAAAATTCCAAAAATATCATCACGGGCTATAACCACACCGGCCGGCACGGCAGATACTATGGAAGTTTTGGCTAAAGTTAATTTGACGCCGAAAGAAGTTATAAAAATAGTGGATAAAGTCGGCGGGTGCATCGCCTGGAATGAATATTTAAATATAGCGCCTGCAGATGACATAATAATCAAAGTAGAGGAACCTCTTTCTTTTGAATCATTCGACAAAATTATTATTTCGGTTATGGCAAAAAAAGTAGCAATCGGTGCAACTCACCTGATTTTAGACCTGCCTGTTGGAAAAACAATGAAAATAAGGCATTTCTACGATGCTGAGAATGTCAAAAAAAAATTTACAGAACTTGCCCGCAAATTTAAAATGAAAGTTGTTTTTGATGTCAATGAAACATTGGAACCCGCCGGCCGCGGAGTAGGGCCTGCTTTAGAGGCTATGGATGTGCTATATGTTTTGGAACAAAAGACAGAAAGGCCTTTAAAACTTGAAGCAAAGGCTTTGCGCCTTGCCGGGAAACTTCTGGATCTTTGTTTTTCGGACATGGGAATAAAAAAAAGCGGAGAGGATGAGGCCAGACGGATTCTGGCGGATGGCTCTGCACTTAAAAAATTCAGGGAAATAATAAAAGCCCAGCATGGAGACGACCAGGTATCATCCGAGACATTTAAGCTAAAATCACATATTTTGGAGATCAGATCGCCTGAATCTGGTAAAATAAAAGAAATAAATAATCTCAATTTAAACGCGCTGGCAAAAATATTAGGTGCCCCAAATGACAAATTTGCCGGAATTTATTTATTGAAAAAACTCGACGAATTTGTAGGGAAAAAAGAGCCGATTATGAAATTTTATTCAACCGATAAATATCTGTTAAAAGAGGCAAAAGTAAGCTTAAGAAATTTCCCGATTTACGAAATAGAATAAAGTTAATTAATTGTCATTCTGGTAAGCTTCGAGCTTGTCGAGAAGCGCATCCAGAATCGATTCTGGACAAGCCAGAATGACACATAGAATATTATGAAAAGATTGATAATTTTAATCGGTTTAATTTTAGTTTTCGCATTTGGATTTTATCTATACTATAAAGAAGGAGCTCTTCCAGTGGATAAAAAAAGTCTGGAAAGTAAAATTTTTGTCATTAAGCCGGCTGAAAATCTGAATTCGATAGCGAACAATTTAGCCAATCAAAAGCTCATACGCAATAAGGTAATTTTTTACTTGGTAGTTAAAAAACTTGGGATCGAAAGAAAAATACAGGCCGGTGATTTCCGTCTTTCACCGGCCATGGATACGAATGAGATAGCCAAAGCGCTAACCCATGGAACTTTAGACGTATGGTTAACGGTAATCGAAGGAATGAGAAAGGAAGAAGTTGCTCAAATAGTTTCCCAAAATCTTAATATACCTGAGACAGAGTTTTTAAAATATGCACGCGAAGGATATCTTTTTCCGGATACCTATCTAGTGCCAAAAACCGCAACAGCCGTAGCAGTTATAAAAATATTTGAAGATAATTTCAACGCAAAATTTACATCTGATTTAAAAGAAAAAGCGGATCAAAAAAATCTTACGGTTGATCAGGTAATCACATTGGCGTCTCTTGTTGAGCGGGAAGCCAGATTTGATGAGGACAGGGGAGGAGTTGCAGACATACTTCTTACGCGGTTGAAAAAAAATATGAAGCTGGATATTGACGCAACAGTACAGTACTTATTGGGTTATCAATCCGGAGAAAAAATCTGGTGGAAAAAAGAATTGTCATTTGCTGATTTAGGAACAGATTCACCGTATAATACCTACAAAAATGCCGGTCTTCCTCCCGGTCCGATCGCAAATCCCGGATTAGCAACTATTACAGCAGTTATTAATGGAGATGAAAACAGTCCTTTTTTATTTTATGTCTCTGACAAATCCGGCCACCTCCATTTTGCCAGAAATTTCGAGGAACATAATGAGAATATAAGAAAGTATTTGAAGTAAAGTCTTAATTTAAAAGCAATATGTTTAAGAGTTATTTTACAAGGAATGGTGCATTGGCTGCAGGAATGATTTCTTTCCTTTTAGTAATTATTAGCAAATTGACAAATATAGGGATTCCTTACAATATTGCTCTTGTTTTTGTTTTTTTAATTTTTGACTTTGCAATTTTAAAATTTATACAAATACGTGCAGTTCAGGCTTATGGGGATAATAGAGCGGTAAAAATATTTGTTTATGGAATGGGAGCTGTTCTGCTTTTATTTTTGATCTTAAAATTATTCGGCGTTAATTAATCTAAGCTAAGTCCACCCTGCGGGTGGATGGGTTTGGATTCTGCAAAAAGATACTTTCAATAAAATTGGCTTGTTGACAAAATGACGCGATCACGTAATTTTGTCCATAATAAGAATTTTAGATTTTAGATTGTTGTAGTGGCCTTTACAATAATATCCTTAAAAGATTTATTTTTTTCTTAAGAACGCAGGAATATCGAATTCGGATTCGGTTTCGAGGAGGTCTTCGTCGGTCAAAAGATCTTCGTCGAGTGTGGGTTTTGGGGGATTTGCGGGTTGTGAGGAAGAGGCGGCGTCTTTTTTCTCGATTCCTTCGGGAGGTTCGTCGCGTTTGAATCTGAAAAGTTTTAATCTTCTTTCATCAAACTTGGTTGCAATAATTGTTATTTTAATCTGATCCAGCATTTTTTCGTCGATTACAGCTCCGAAGATAATGTCAGCGTCCGGATCAACCGTTTTTGAAATAATGGTTGCAGCTTCGTCAATTTCGGTCATTGATAAATCAGGTCCTCCGACAATATTAAAGAGTACTCCACGGGCGCCTTCGATTGATATGTCAAGCAGGGGAGAAGATATGGCTTGCTTGATGGCAATCAAGGCTCTTTTCTCTCCGCTTCCTATACCCATACCCATAAGTGCTGTTCCGGCATTACTCATAACAGTCCGGACATCGGCAAAATCAACATTAATTAAACCCGGAGTAGTTACAAGTTCGGCAATTCCTTTCACTCCTTGATGAAGTACTTCGTCGATTTTTTTAAAAGCTTCAAGAATCGGAGTTTTTTTATCTATAACCTGAAGAATTCTTTGGTTGGGAACAACAATTAAGGTATCGACCTTATCTCTCAGTTTCTGAATTCCTTCATCAGCTGCGAATTTTCTTTTTGACCCTTCAAACTCAAAAGGTTTGGTGACTACTGCGACTGTCAAAGCTCCGGTTTCTTTAGCGATTTCAGCCACAACCGGAGATGCTCCTGTGCCTGTTCCGCCTCCCTGGCCTGAGGTAATAAATACCATATCTGCGCCGCTTAAATCTTCTTTAAGTCTTTCTCTTGATTCTTCGGCCGCTTCTCTTCCAACTTCCGGATCTCCTCCGGATCCAAGACCCTTAGTAAAATTTTCACCGATCTGAATTTTTATGGGAGCTTTATTGTTGAGAAGCGCTTGGGCGTCGGTATTGACTGCGATAAATTCCACTCCGGTAATTCCGCCTTCGGCAATCATAGAAGAAAGCGCATTGCCTCCGCCTCCGCCAATTCCGACGACTTTAATTCTGGCAGGTTGTCCGACTTTAGGTCTAATTAACATTATGGAATGAACTGTTTAAAGAATTCTTTAATTTTTGATACTGAATTTCCTAATTTAATATCTCTTAATATCCTATTAAAATTTTTCCAGCCGACTTCGGCTATTATATTTTTTTGTCCGTATAAAAGCAAACCGACAGTTGTTGCATATTGCGGGCTCAATAATTCGTCGACCAATCCTGTTACGCCGGTTGGAGTTCCGATTCTGATAGGTAAACCAAGGGATCTTCTGCCGGTTTCAATTAATCCGACTGTCATTGCGCCGCCGCCTGTGATAACCAGACCGGAAGGAACCGCATTGGCAAATCCGCTTTTCTCGATTTCCTCTTCCAATAATTTATATATTTCCTCGAGACGGGGAGCAATAATTCCATCGGTAAGACTTTTTAAAGTCACAGTTGATACATTTTCCGGTAAATTTAATTGGGATAAATCCAAATCGGTGTCTTTTTTGTGAGCGTCCTTTTTTGTCTTAAGATAATGGTTAAGATGAAGTTTAATTTTTTCCGCAGATTGCAATGAAACTCTTAAGCCGACTGCTATGTCATTAGTGATATGTTTTGCGCCGACAGGGATTGAGGAAGAATAAGATATGGCCCCATCGACATATAAACAAATGTCGGTCTTACCTCCTCCAATATCGACAAGAACCACGCCTAATTCTTTCTCAGTGTCAGTCAGGGTGGATTGAGCTGACGCCAGAGCAGCAAAAATAAATCCTGAATTATTTAGGCCAAGCTCGGAAAGGCAGCGGTCCAGATTTTTCAAGTTAGTATGAGAAGCAGTTATAATATGAGTATCAACTTCCAATCTTATTCCCGTCATACCAATCGGGTTTTTTATTCCGGCCTGTCCGTCGACAACATATTCCCTGGGCATAACTTCGATAACCTGCCGGGTATTGGAGATGGAAATGGCTCTAGCGGCCTCAACAGCGCGGTTAACATCTTCTTCGACGATTTCCGACTGGGGATTCGAGATTGCTACAACACCGTGTGAATTTAAGGAAGAAATATGGGGTCCGCCTACCGACACGAATACCTGATTAATTTTATGCCCTGCCATTCTCTCGGTTTTTTCAACCGATTCTTCGACAGCCATTGTAATTTCGTCAATATCAACAATCAGTCCTTTTTTGACACCTCTTGAAGTCGCACTGTGAAATCCTATCACCCGAAGGTCTTCGGTGTCAGCAGATTTTACACCTACTATCGAAGCTATTTTGGAACTGCCAATATCTATTGCTGCCAGTATTTTATCAGTCATAAATATAAGTGTAATACTGATCTACTGATTCTATGCGGATCTACCTGCCCGCAATGCTACGCATAGCGTTGCAGGCGGGCGGATATGCGGATAAATCCTTAAAATCCGAATATCCGCATCATCCGAATAAGATCCGTAATCCGTATTACATAATTTTTTTAGAATTTAACAATAGGTTTATCAAAGCGCAAATCAAGCACTTTAAAATTCTGGGCTTTAATCTTGAACTGGATTAAAAGTGTTTCCAGTTCATTAGCCTGATTTTCCCGCTCTTTTTCGCCTGAAAAATAAATTTTTTTGCCTGCCTCGCCGGCAGGCGGGTCTTTCAGATTAAATACTATCATACTCAATCCGCTAATATCAATACTTTCAATTTTTAAATCAAGATCGTAGCATCTTTTTAAAAGAAAAAGTGCAGTTGTAACTTCTTTATAATCTAAATCCTCGCCTACGTTTAATTGGTAATAATCAAACTTTTGATAAAAATTAATTATTGGCAGATTTTTGTCCTTTTCTTTTATTTTCTTAATTATTTTTCCATTTTCCGACAGTTGAGCAAAGCCAATATTTAATTTAAGTTGGGCCAGTTGCTCCAAAGATTTTATATTTATATAAATTTTATCGGGATATTCTTTAGTTATATCTTCTATTACGATTGCCGGATTACTGTTTGTTATTGTTTCTTTAATGAATTGGGGAGATAAAAAAAGCAGGTTGGATCCTTTTAAAGATTCAAGGCCGCTTAATTTATTATATACTTTTTCTCCTTCAACCTGAATTGTTTTAAGTTGGAAATAGTTATTTATTAATAAAAATGAAAAAAAAACCAATAAGGACAGGACAATAACCAGTGAGTAAACCTTTAATTTAGGAGATAATTGAAGAAAGTAATGTCTGGACGATGGTTTGGGCGGCATTTTTTTTATAGAATAATTCTACATTTTTAAAATTATTTTTATAGTTGTCAATATCAGATAAGACTTTGTCTACCAGATTAAGTAAATTCTTTGACTCATTATTCTGATCAAATATTTCTCCCGTGCCGGATTTTTGGAATATTTCAGCCTGTCCAAGCTGTTCCTGATTCGCAGACCAGGGAAGCGGAATAAGAATAGCCGGCTTTTTCCAGGCAATGAGTTCGAACAAGGTATTTGCTCCGGATCTGCCGATAACAAGATCGGATATTGAGTAGATATAACCAATCTCATCAGCAAAAAAATGTTCCCGCGGAAAGTAAGTCGTTTTTAATTTATCAGGTAAGATATTTTTTATAATGCGACTGCCGGTTTGGTGAATGACGATGTATTTCTCCAGCAGCCCGGGCAAAATTTCCTTAATTTTATTATTGATACTGTGAGATCCCAAAGAACCTCCGGTAATATAAATAACCGGTTTATTTTTTAAAAAATTAAAAGGTTTTTTACTGACTTTCAGTACAGATTTTCTGACTGGATTACCGCTTGCAATTATTTTTTCCGGAGAAAAATACTTTTTTGTTTCCTCAAAACTTATAAATATTTTTTTGGCCAAAAGACCGGTAATTCTGTTGGTTAAACCGGGTTTTGAGGTTTGCTCGTGAATATAGACAGGAATTTTTAATAAAAATCCTATAAGACAAACGGGAAAACCGATATAACCGCCAAAAGACAAGATTGAGTTAGGTTTTTCTTTAATCAAGATCCTTAAAGCCTGATAAAAACCAAGCGGTATTTTTAACAGATTGATAAACGATTTAAAATTGAATAGGCGGGTTAACCTGCCGGTTTGTAAATTATAAAAAAGCACATTTTTTTTTGCAACTTCCCGGTATTCAAGTGCGAAAGTTTTTTCGTTCTCAGGGTCGTATTTTTTACCGACAAATATGATATCGGCCCTACTTCCAATTTCATCAATAACTGCCAAGGCCGGACTCATGTGGCCGCCTGTAATTAAAATCTTCATATTTTGTTCGTCATTCTGGACGCGCTTCCCGCCAAATTAAGCAGGTAGCTTGCCAGAATGACTATAATTTTTGATTATCTAACAATGATTATAAGAATCTTACTTTTTTAGATATATTAATTAAAATTCCTATAAAGATAAATGATACTAATAAATTTGATCCTCCGTAGGAAATAAACGGTAGAGGTACTCCTGTTAAAGGAAGCAGATTAACCATTCCGGCTAAATTAATAATTGCCTGCAGATTAAAAAAAGCAAAAATTCCTCCCGCCATCAGTTTTCCGAAGCGGTCCGGAGCATGTTTGACAATCTGATAGATCCGGTACATCAGATAAATATAAACAGCAATAATTAATACTCCTCCGATAAAGCCAAACTCTTCCCCAATTATTGCGAATATTGAATCGGTGTGGGCCTCGGGCAGATAAAGATATTTTTGCCGGGAAGCTCCCAGTCCCAATCCCAACAATGCTCCGCTTTCCAAAGAAATCAATATTTGATTTATGTGATAAGTAATTCCCAAAGGATCAAGTTTGGGATCAAAAAACGCCAGTATCCGCTTAAATCTGTAAGGTGAAACCTTAACTAATAAGAGAAAAACTCCTATAGAAACCGGGATTAGAAAGATCAAATACCAAAGCTCAATTCCTGCCAAAAAATAGATAGTTATTCCCAAAAAAAATACAATAATTGCGGTTCCCATGTCCGGCTGGAGAATAATGAGAAGCATTAACAGAGAGAGAAGTATCAAAAAAGAGAAGAATCGCCTTCTTTCTTTATTGGTAAACCAGGAAGAAAGGTAAACGATTACACTTAATTTAGCTAATTCGGTCGGCTGAAGGTTAAAGGGTCCGAGATCTATCCAACGTCTGGCGCCGCCTGCCTGATAACCCACACCTGGAATAAGTACTATGGATAAAAGTACTATTGTTCCGAATATGAAGAAAAAGGCCAAGTAATAGAGGTTGTGATAGTCAAATACGGAAAAAAACGCCATAGCAGCAATTCCGAAAATAATCCAGATAGCCTGCAGTTTGAAAAAATGAAAACTGTCACCGTATTGCTGGAAGCTTTTCACTGAAGATGCTTCAAAAACAAAAAAAAGTCCGACCAGTGACAAGGTGATCGGAATGGTATAAAGCCAGCTTAGGAATTTTTTCCGGTAAGGTTTGAACTGTTTCATTGTTTAACAAGGCGCAGGATTGTGCCTTGGGTTATAATATACATTATAATGAATCTGTCAGTCCATGAGCTTCGGAAAAAACATTCAAGATTTATCTATCACTCTTATCAATTTGATATTGAAAAGGAAATTATCCGATTCAGTTTTCATTTTGAGATTGAGCCGAATATATCTTTTTTTCCTCAAGTTAATATAGAAGGTATAAATTCAGAGAGAATTAAAACCCTGGGACCTGTTGTATTGAATAATCTTGCCTTCCAGATGGGTTTGATGGAAATTCCAAGCTATTGGAAAGCTGCCTGTTCTCCGGAGATTTTAGTTAAGGCCGGATTTTTAGACAGATACCAGCTGGTCTGGTGGAAGGATTTATTAATCAGGGGATTGGGCGAATTTTTTTATATAAACAGCATCGATTTTACCAGCCGGGATTTTGTAATTATAAAAGCTGAAAAAGAAATGAAAAAAAGAAATAATTTATATGCCGGAAAATTAAATTCCGGCAGATATCTGGTTCCGATTGGAGGAGGGAAGGATTCTTCGGTTACAAGTGAATTATTAAAGAATGCAAATAAAATCATTACTCCTTTTTGTTTGAATCCGACTGAGGCTTCTTTACAAATTATTAAATTTAACGGATTTAAGAGTCCGATAATTGCCGAAAGAAAAATCGATAATAAACTTTTGGCATTGAATAAAAAAGGTTATCTTAACGGCCATACGCCTTTCTCCGCCTATCTGGCTTTTTTGAGTTCTGTTGTAGCAGTACTTTTTGACAATAAAACAATATTAGTATCAAACGGGAAAAGTGCAAATGAAGAAAATGTAATTTTCAATGAAGAAGAAATAAATCACCAGTATTCAAAGAGTTTCAGATTCGAACAAAAATTCAGGGATTATGCAAAAAAATATTTAGCTACGGATTTGGAATTTATCAGTTTTCTCAGGCCGCTTTACGAATTACAGATTGCAAAAATATTTTCAGGATTACCTGATTATTTTTCCATCTTTAAAAGCTGTAACAAGGGTCAGAAAACAAATACCTGGTGTCATAAGTGTGCCAAATGTTTGTTTGTTTATACTGTTCTATATCCTTTTGCCGACAAAAAAATTCTTACTTCACAAATATTTTCGGAAGATTTATTTGAAAAAAAAGAATTGATACCGATGGTGCAGAAATTTCTGGAATTTAATAGTGTCAAACCGTTTGACTGTATCGGTACGAGGGAAGAAACAATAGTGGCTTTTTATTTATGTCTTGAAAAAGCAAAGAAGAATGAGGGTAGACTACCTTTACTACTGCGAATGATAGAGGATATAAAAATGATTAAACTTTCCGATAAAGAAAAAAGTAAGAAAGAAATTCTTAAGAGTTGGGATGAGCAGAATTTCCTGACAGAAGATTTAGAAGCAATATTGCGTCATTCTGAACGATGAGTTTTGAAGTGAAGAATCCTAGCTAGATCCTTCGCTAACCCGCCTTGCCGGCGAGGCAGGTCGCTCAGGATGACGGCATTTATAAACGTATGAATATTTTATCGCAGGTAAAACAAAAAAAAATTCTTATTTTGGGTTTGGGAAGAGAAGGGTTAAGCACCTATCTTTTTTTAAGAAAACAATTCCCTGATAAAATTTTGACTCTTGCCGATAAATTTTCTTTGAATGAACTTCCCAAAAGTTCACAGGTACAAATTGCTAAAGATAAAAAAGTTAAATTAAGTTTAGGTAAAGGATATCTAAAGGAAGTTAGAGGATTTGATTTAGTTTTTGTCACTCCAGGTATTAGTGATACGATTTTAGAAAAAGTTAAGGAAACCCAGACAATTATTTCAACTAATTTAGAACTTTTTTTTGAATTATTTAAGGGAAAAATAATTGGAGTTACTGGAACTAAAGGAAAAAGTACAACCGCATCCCTTATTTTTCATGTTTTAAAACAGTCGGGATTAAATGCAATTTTGGCGGGAAATATCGGTGAACCTGCACTTTCATATTTGGATGACATTAATTCGGATTCATTAGTAGTATTGGAACTCTCAAGTTTCCAACTGATGCGGTTTAAAAAAAGCCCCTATATTGCTGTAATACAAAATATTGTTCCTGAACATTTGGATTACCATCTATCATTTAAAAAATATGTTGAGGCAAAAACAAACATTGTCAATTATCAAACAAAAAATGATTTTGTAATATATAACTCTACGTCAATTCTCGCAACTGAAATTGCTCAAAAAAGTCGTGCCAAGAAAATTTCATTCAGTTTGTTCTCAAAAGAATTTGAAAAAACAATTCTTCCGATAAAATCAATTCCACTCAGAGGTAAATTTAATCTGCAAAATATAATTCCGGCAATATTAATTGGAAGACTACTTGGTATTTCTGACAAAAAAATAGGCTTGGCTATTAAGAATTTTAAACCACTTGAACACCGTCTAGAATTTATACGTAGTATCGATGGAGTTGAATATTATAATGACAGTCTTTCCACAATTCCGGAGTCAGCCATAGCGGCAATTGAAACTTTTCCTGACAAATATAAGGTACTAATTTTAGGTGGGTATGACAGAGGTTTGGATTTTAAAAAATTAGCTAAAGTAATTTATTCAGCAAAAATAAGGGGAATAATTCTTTTTCCCACAACCGGTAAAAAGATATGGGAAGTAATTAAAAAAATATTTAAAAATAAAAATTTACCCCAGTCAAAATTCGTAACGAATATGAAAGATGCTGTCAAGCAAGTTTTTTCATGGGCCAAAAAAGGTGACGTAGTTCTCCTAAGTCCAGCTTCTCCCAGTTTTTCTGGGTTTAAAGATTATAAAGATAGAGGAGATCAGTTTAAAAAAGAAGTTCTTAATTTGCAGCAAAAAACATAGTATAATATGTACGTTTTATAGGTGTTATAAATTCGATACTCAAACCTTGAATAAAAGAGATATAGATAGAATAGATAGATATGAATGATTATTCTAATTTAGCGATTGGTGTTTTAGCTTTATCAACAGTTGTGAGTGCAGGCCTTGCTGCATATTGGCGGCATGAACTGAAAAAAACGAGGGAAGAATTAACTGAAACTAGAAGCCAATTAATACTAGAACAACAAAAACCGTTATTGGATAAATTACGAGAAAATACAACAAGTTTTTTTGGGCATATTAGGGGATAAATAGAATTATTTAGACTTATTCTTCGAGTAAGGTCCGAAGTAACGTCGGACCGCATCAAGAAGCGTTCGACAAGCTCGAACTATATAAGTTTGTTAAGATTCGTGAACTTTTACAAAAACCATAAAATTTGCAAAAACAGATACTGTTTTATAAAATTATTGATATGAAAAAAGTAAAGGATGTTTATAAGAAATTATCAGCTTTAGTTTGGAAGGAAAAAGACTGGTATGTTGCCAAATGCGTTGAAATTAAGGTTGCTAGTCAGGGTAAAACAAAAAAAGATGCTTTGAGTAATTTAAAAGAAGCTTTGGAACTATATTTTGAGGATGAGCCTTCGTTTGAGAAATTACCTTCGTTAAGAGAGGTTTCTCTTGAAGAGATTAAAATCTCTTATGCCTAAAATTTATTCAGCAAGAATAGTTTTGAAAGCATTAAAGAAAGCGGGTTTTGTTAAAATTTCACAAAAGGGTAGTCATATAAAATTAAAAGGTGTAAGAGAAGGTAGGATATTAACAGTTATTGTTCCAAATCATAAAACTGTAGCGAGAGGAACTTTTCAAAGTGTCCTCGAACAGGCAGAAATGACCAGTTTAGAATTTGAAGATTATGTTTAAATCAATACCCGCAGATTACAATTTTATTGAGATGGAGAAAAAGTGGCTGAAGCATTGGGATGAAAAAGGAGTTGTGGACAAATATCTTAATAAGAACAATAAATCCGACAAATATTTTTCTTTCCTGGACGGCCCGATAACGGCAAATAACCCGATGGGAGTACACCACGCTTGGGGAAGAACCTACAAAGATCTCTGGCCTAAATTTTTTAATCTTCTTGGTTATAAGCAGCATTTTCAAAACGGGTTTGACTGTCAGGGTCTTTGGATTGAGGTTGAAGTTGAAAAAGAACTTGGATTAAAGGGTAAAAAAGAAATTGAGAATCTTATTCCCGGTGACAAAAAACACTCGATTGCTAAATTCGTAGAATTATGTAAACAAAGAGTTCTGAAATTTTCAAAAATTCAGACAGAGCAGTCTAAACGACTTGGATATTTTGCCGATTGGGAACACTCATATTATACAATGAGCGATCATAACAACTATATGATCTGGCACTTTTTAAAAGTCTGTTACGAAAACGGTTGGATATATAAGGGTAGGGAATCGGTTCCCTGGTGTCCGAGGTGTGAAACGGCTATTTCGGAACATGAGATTTTAACTGAGAATTACAAGGTTGTGGGTCATGAATCGATTTATTTGCTTTTACCATTACTGAATAGGGTAAAAGAATATCTTTTAATTTGGACAACTACTCCCTGGACAATTCCGGCAAATATTGCGGTTGCAGTAGATGTAAAACTTGATTATTCACTTGTTAAAACTGATAAAGGAGATGTTTGGTTAGCAAAAGACTCTATAAAAAGAGTTTTAAAATCCGATGATCCTCAAGTAATAAAGTCTGTCAGAGGAAAAGAATTAGTCGGAATAAAATATACCAGTCCTTTTGATGATTTGCCGGCAGTTGTCAAAGTAGCTAAAGAAAATCCCAAGACATTCCACATGGTTATTCCCAGCGATGAAAGAATTTTGCCGATTTCAACTGAGGAAGGTACCGGGTTAGTTCATACGGCAGTTTCAGCCGGAACGGAAGATTTTAAACTGGGAAAAAAACTAGGTTTACCGATGATTCCGGTAATTGCTGATAATGCTGACTATTTGCCAGGTTTAGGTTTTCTCTCCGGAAAAAATGCCAAGAAAAATCCAAGATTAATTCTTGATTGCCTGGAAAAAAAAGGACTTGCATTTGAAATTTTTAATTATAAACATCGCTATCCGGCCTGTTGGCGATGCAAAGCTGAATTAGTATGGAAAGTAGAGGATGAATGGTATATAGCGATGGACCGGCCTTCGTGTAAAGCTTCGGCCGGCAAGTCCAATAAAACCTTAAGGCAGAGGATGCTTAAAGTGGCAAAAACCATTAAATGGATGCCGGAATTTGGCTTGGAAAGGGAGTTGGACTGGCTTAAAAATATGCATGATTGGATGATCAGTAAGAAAAACAGATACTGGGGTTTGGCCCTTCCGATTTATGAATGCAAAAAATGCGGCAATTTTGAAGTTATCGGTTCCAGGGAAGAATTAAAACAAAGAGCAATCAAAGGTTGGAAGTCATTTAATGGTCATTCTCCGCATAAACCTTTTATCGATGAAGTGATGATTAAATGTAAAGATTGCGGTAGCGAAGTCAAAAGAATTAATGACGTCGGCAATGTCTGGCTTGATGCGGGGATTGTGGGATATTCGACGATTTCTGAAAATAATCAAGGTGAGCCATTATATCTAAAAAATAAAAAGGAATGGAAAAAGTGGTTTCCCGTGGATTTTATTACAGAGTCGTTTCCCGGCCAATTTAAAAATTGGTTTTATGCCATGATAGCAGAGTCCACGGTTCTAGAAAATAACACTCAATTTAAAGCGGTTCAGGGCTACGGCACTTTACTTGGAGAGGATGGACGGCCAATGCATAAAAGCTGGGGTAACTCGATCGAATTTAACGAAGGAGCCGATAAGATCGGTGCAGACGTGATGCGTTGGATGTTTTCACGGCATAATCCGGCTGATAATATGCTCTTTGGTTACAAAAAAGCCGATGAGGTAAGACGCCAATTTTATTTAATTCTCTGGAATATTTACAAATTTTTTACCGAATATGCAATTTTAGATAAATTCGTGCCCGGGAACCCTCAGGGTTCGCAGGCACAAAATATTTTGGACAGATGGATATTGAGTAAATTTTCACAGTTAGTTTTGTTTATTGAAAAAAGTTTGCGCAACTATAATGCAAAAGACGCTGCGTCTGAAGTCGAGAAGTTCGTGAATGAACTTTCGACCTGGTACATAAGGCGAAGCCGTGATAGGGTTTGGGTTAACTCCGAAGACAGAGCTGATAAACAAAATTTTTATCAAACTTTATATTATACATTGTTTAATCTTTCTATAGTGATTTCTCCTTTTATGCCTTATATAAGTGAAGAAATATATAGTAATTTAATAGGTAATGAATCCGTGCATCTGGCAAAATGGCCGGAAGTAAATAGATTCTGGACGGGTTATAATCCTGAGAAATTTTCGAAGGAACAGAATGACATAATTGAAGAAATGGAATTGGTGAGAAAAGTGGTTGAGTCGGGGCATGCAAAAAGAAAGGAAGTAAAACAAAAGGTCAGAATACCTTTGGCAAAACTGGAAATAAATATAGAAAATGATTGTTCAAAAGTCAGGAATGAAATTTGGGATCTTGTTTTGCAGGAACTGAATGTTAAAAATATTGTTGTTAATAAAAAAATAAAATATCCGAAAAAGGAAGTAAAAATTACTGAAGAGCAATTAAGGCATGAAGGAGAATTACGGGGACTTTTAAGAACAATCCAGGGTAAGAGGAAAGAAATGGGACTCGAACCGACCGATGAAGTTAGTCTTGTTGTGCCAAAAGAATTTAAAAATGACAGTGTTTTTTTGAAAAGGAAAGTTCTGGCAAAAAAAATTGAATTTGGTGAGGTTCTTAGTGTTAATATTCTATGACCAAACTTTTACTTCCTTCATTTTTTCTCTCACTCATAGGTTTTTTTAATCTTTTTGGCATAAAACAGAGTTTAGCAATAAGCCAATTGTTTTTTGTTCTAGCAGGATTTCTAGCATTTTTTATCGTCAAAAAAATAGGAAGGAATTTTTTTGCTGATAATTCCGGACTTTTTTACTGGCTTTTGGTTGGTACTTTAGTTATTACTTTTATAGTCGGTTTGGAAGTAAAGGGATCCAGGAGATGGCTTGATCTGTACTTATTCAATTTTCAGGGGTCAGAAGTATTTAAAGCGTTTTTTATATTATTTTTTGCGTTCTACTTAGTAAAAGATTTCAGACTCGAAAATTCTATGAGTGTATTTTTAAGGAGTTTATTATATTTTTTACTTCCCGGGTTAATTATTTTTAAACAGCCGGATTTAGGAAATGCAGCGGTTTATTTTTTTATTTTTGTAACGCTTATTTTATTTTCCGAAATGCCTAAAAAATACGTGCTTTATTTTTGCATTTTATTAATTATTTCTTTGCCTGTCGGCTGGCATTTTATGAAGAATTACCAAAAAGACAGGATCGCCAGTTTTTTAAATCCGCATGTAGATAGCCAAGGGACGGCTTATAATATGACACAAGCCATAATCACCGCTGGATCAGGCAAATTTATCGGTAAAGGTCTGGGATTGGGAACCCAGTCACGTTTTTATTTTTTACCGGAAAACCATACGGATTTTGCTTTTTCTTCTTTGGTAGAACAGTTTGGCTTTGCCGGAGGGATAACAGTGATTATCCTTTATTTAGTAATTTTTTATTTGTTAATCATGCGACTATTTCATTTTTATTATGCAAGGGATGAGGTCGATAAGAGAAAATTTATGTATATCATCGGTTTTTTGTCTTATTTTGTATTTCAGATTTTGGTCAATATTGGGATGAACTTAGGCTTATTTCCTGTGACAGGAATTGCTTTACCTTTTATCTCATACGGCGGATCTTCGCTGGTTGCGACGATGATAGGTATGGCACTTTTACCCTGATAATGTATGCCCCTTCGCTTTCAAATAAGGCATATGCCTAACGTAGTTTTGATTTGTTGTAATATTTGTCAAATAAATAATACTTTCATCCTGATTTGAAAGCTTCGTTAGGCATTACCACTCGTTGTAAATCAAAACGAAGTGATATATAATATTCAGATGACAAGATTTGCAATTGTTAAAACCGGTGGAAAACAGTATTTAGTTAAAGCGGATGATGAAATTATAGTCGATAAAATAGAAGCTGAAGCTAAAAAAAATATCAATCTTGAAAAATTAGCTGAATTTGACGATGAAAAAATGGATCTTCAGCTGGGGAGCCCTCTCTTAAAAAACAAGACAAACGCGGAAGTAATGGAACAATTAAAAGGTGATAAAATAAGGGTTGCTAAATTTAAAGCTAAAGTAAGATACAGGAAAGTTATGGGGTTTAGACCAAAATTAACAAAATTAAAAATTGTAAAAATCTAAAATGGCTCATACAAAAGCACAAAAAGCAGTTTCAGGAAATCGGGACTCAAGATCCAAACGCTTAGGAATCAAATTATTTGGGGGACAATCAGTTAGGGCCGGGAATGTAATTGTCAGGCAAAAAGGGTCCAAATTAAATGCCGGTCCGGGTACTTTACTGAGTAGGGATTTTACAATAATCGCTTTAAAGGCCGGAGTGGTTAAATTCGGAATCAAAAGAGGCGAAAAGTATGTCTACGTCAGTTGAAAATGATCAACTTATAGAGATCATAAAGAATGAATCTGACATTATGCAAAAGGTGAAATTGCTCACCCAATTAACAAAGACCCGAGAAATTAAAATAAAAGATATTGCAAAAAAGTTAGGCGTGCAGTCTTCTTATGTTTGTCACTTGCTCAGATTGAATCGACTCCCGGAAGTCATAATGGATGGCTATTATTCCAACAATGTTTCACTAAGTCACTTATTTATAATTTCAAGAATTAAAGATCCTTTCAAATTAGTTGAGATTTATGAAAGGGTGTTGGCAGAATCTCTTACGGTCAAGGGAACAGAGGAAGCGGTTAGGGATGCTATTTATGGAGTAAAAACCGAAGGTGAGTATATTAAGCCGAAAGAAAAAGAAAGTTATATACAAAGAATAACCGGATTAAAGAGAAATTTAAGTTTAGAAATAATCCAGACCAGAATTAAAAGCAAAATAATTTTTGAAATAAAAGGCAATTTAGATAAAACGAGCAAAGACATCAGAGATTTGTTGAAGCGCTTTGAGTTGAAGTCTGATTTTTGATTGCAGATCTTTCGGAAAAGGATTTTTTATTGAACCCATTTTGTCAGTCGGAAAATATCGGTAAAATACTTCACCTATTATTGATTCGATTGGGATAGGTCCAAACTCTCTTGAATCTGATGATCTTGGTCTATTGTCACCCATTACAAATAACATATTCTCGGGTACAATAAATGGTTCATTCTCTCTGATAAATCCTCCCTCCCAGAGATTGGTTTTATCCGAAATATAATTTTCAGTCAACATTCTATTATTAACATATACTTCGGAGTTTTTTATCTCGATCTTGTCGCCGGGAAGACCGATTATACGTTTGATATAGTCGATATCGGGATTTTTTAAGGATTTGAAGACAACAACATCGCCTCTGTGCTGTTTGCGGAATTTATAGGTTACTTTGCTTGTCATGATATATTCGCCGTTATAAAAAGTTTTCTCCATTGAGGCTCCTTTTATCTGATTTGGGGCCGCTATAAAAAGATAGATAACAATGAAAAGTGAACCGATAAAAACGATCGTTTCCAGGATATCCATCACAAAATCAATGATTCCTTTTATTACCACCATAAGTTTTTATTTTAGGGAAAAGTGATATGAAAAACAAGTCCACCCACTCAGTAAAGTTCGCAAGTCTTAACGAACTTTTATAGTTCGAGCTTGTCGAGAACTTCTCGACTAATCGCTCGAAGAATAACGGTGTGAGTAATTTTATGCATACTTGCTATAATATTTTAAAATGCTTTAGGATCTGTAGCTCAGTGGAAGAGCGCTGCATTCACATTGCAGATGTCAGAGGTTCAAATCCTCTCAGATCCACTTAAAAGTTTGCTAAAATTAATACATGATTGATAAAGAATTTTATTTCGACTTTTTTGAACAATCCGCTTACAAATCTGGTGTAATGCATGGCTTGGGTGATTCCTTAGCTAAAACAGTTTATTCCATAAGTAAAGAATCTTATAGTCCGCCTGAAGAAGCTAATTTAAAACCTGGTATGTCAAATTCTGAGTTAGCCTTAGGGATTGCTGCTCAAGCAGGTTATAACAGAGCTTACTTTAATGGTAGAACTTAAATCTATCTATTTAATTTCCTTCCCCAGTTTTTCTGCAGATAGTAAAATAATTTCGGTTAGAGTTAAGTTGTTTTCTGAAAGTTCATCTTCGGCTTTTTGGAGTTTTTCGGACATTTGAGTCAAGGAAATTATTTTTTCCTGAATATTGATATTTTTATTTTTTTGATTAAGGAGATATATTTCGAATTCCAAATACTGTTTTTTTAATGAAATTAATTTTTTAGTTAAGTCATTCTTTTTTGGAGAATTTCCTGATAGTACTGACATTTTTACATAAATATTTTCTAACTGAGTAAGTGAATCAAACAGCATATTTTTTACGGGAATAACGGTATTAATTCTTGCCTTAAATATTTCGTGATTGATTTCTAATATATGTGTTAGTGACGATCTGAAGTTGTCTTTTAGGAACTCACTTTTTGCCTGTTTGGTTTTTGCAATTGCATTATTAAGATCTGCTCCGTATGATTCCTGAATAAAATTAAACCTTTGAATTAATAAATCAAAAAGCGAAGAAATATTGTCCTGATTTACCGGAAAATCCTGCAAATCAGAAGGAGCGAAATTTATTGTATAAATATCTGTCTGTAAAAAAGGCAATAGGCTATTTATTTCTCCATTTATCTCAAACCATTTATCCCCGGTCTCTGAAACTTGGCCAACCAGAACAGTATATTTGCCTCCCGGATATTTTCCCTTAACTCTTAATTCGTAATTCCCAGACTGTGCATTCTCAATAAATAATAAACCCTCATCTTCCTCAAATTCTTCTGAGCCAAAATGTACTTTCATTGTGGCGGGCGAAAACAAGGCAAAAATCAAAGAGGGAGAAATTTTGGTTTCTTTACCTTCTGTTATTTGATTCTGCGTATGCGGAATATTTAATTCTGAAAGAATTAAGTCGATGGATTCTTTTTTATAAACTATTTCGCTGTGGTTTCCGGCAAGTGAGTGTATATTAATGCCGGCCTGCGTACTGTTTTTAGTTACCAGATTATCTCCTAAAGCAAGGCGATTCTCCGTTGGTCTGCCATCCGGATAATTATTGAGGAGAATATCCAAGGTATTTCTTGGTTCTATTTTAAAACCTAATAAAGTATTGTTCCCCTTTTCACCCGAGACTGTCGTCAGTAAGGAAAAAATATCAGGGAATTCCAGCGAAGAAGCCAGCAGACTTAGATTTTTAATTTCCATGTCACGGATAGAAATTAAATTATTTTCGGTATCAAGCAAAAAATCATAGATAGGGAATAGGTCTTTTGAAACAGGTGCCAGAGAATTAATTAATGCTTTGTCAGACATAAAGTTTTTCCGGTGGGATTGAAGAAAAAGTTTTTGCATCAACCATTGCGTAGTGTTTTCCTTATCTAATTCTCCGGCCTCGACTATTTTGTAAGTATTAGCTGTGCCTTGATGAGGTGATCCCAATGTTATAAGTTTATTAATATCATCGTTTCCATATTTTTGGATATAAAATCTCCCAATAAGTCCACCCAGCGAATGGCCAACTAAATCTAATTTAGTATTTGAAAGATTGTTATTTGTAATAAATAAATTTAAATCATCTGCAATTATTTCTATTTTTTTCCGCCAGTCATAATTAAAAATAAAGTAATCCTCATTTTTAACATAGTCCAGAGTTTCCAATGTTTTGGTCAGTCCGTCATATTCTTTGACAAAACCTAACAGTTTCCACTGTGATTGAGAAACATTTGCATTATGTAACATAGCATTTTTGTTCCAGGAAGCAAAAGTGCCTGGAATAATGATTAACTTTTTTTTGAGCGGAATCGGCGTTTCGGTCGGTAAAGGTGTCAGAGTAGGAGATGGTGTTAAAGTCGGTGTTGGAGATGATTGAATACCAGAAGTCGCAAGATGTATCCTCATACCGGCTTGACTGAATCCTGAATAATATAAAGACAATTGATTTTGATTTTCTAAAATTACAGGTCCGACTATGGGCTCCGGAAGCACAGTCTGAAAATTTGTCCAAGTCATGACGCAGCCTAGTGTATTAGAAGATTCAGCCTGCCTTATTCCAAGTGATGACTGGAAATAAAGATAATATTTATAATCTTTTTTTAGAACACTTGGACCATCGCTTAACTCAGAGATAACCGGATTATTCTGACATCTTTGCCACTGATTACCGTCAGCAGAAGTTGCCATACAAACCCTAAATCCCTGGCTTCCCCAGCATTCATAAAAAAGAAAATATGCTCCGTTCTCAAATATCACAAAAGGAGAGGAAACGGCATTTGATTCCAAGCTGCCCGATGGTTGAAGTACCAGTTGCCGTGAATTTGGATCAAAGTTTATTCCATCAGTAGAATCTATTCTATATATTTTAAAGTTTTGACTGCCTCCGTTGGTTGATGCTGCAAAAAATAATGTATAGCTGTTTGCGGTTTTTAAAATCGCAGGATCATGATTATCAAAGCCGGGATAAAGATCTAACAAATTTTGTCTGATCCAGGAAATTCCGTCTGATGAGGTTGAATATATAATCTTAAATCCTGATCCGTTAAAACTTGCGTACCATATTTTATAAATTCCATTGTCAAAAATAACTGAAGGTTGATACATTCTGGTTTCATTCCAATTCTGAAAGCTATTATTAAAGGGAAGCGGATTGAACGGGGATGTTATGAATTGATCAAAAGCATTTGCAGGTGTAACAAAAATTAATTGGACTAAGACAAAAAAGAAAACTGATATTTTTTTAAACATTTAATATCTGTTTACATAGTGTTTTCAAAAACGACAATGGATTATAAGCGACAAAGGAGTCATTTTTTTCTTATATAAAGCTCCAGAATACTGCCATATATACCCAGATTTAGGAAAGGGGTTAGGATAGGGGAAATAATGCGATCTAATAGTAAATATTTAAAGAATTTCCAATTTCCAATTTCCAATTTCCAAACAAATCCTAAATCCAAATTCTCCAAATTGGAGAACGTTTTTTTCCGAATTTTTTTTCCTGATTTGATACTTGAAATTTGATATTTGAAATTTCTTTTGAGTATTCCCATAAAATGCTCGGGATAGCTGTATGAGGAAATTCTTTCAATTCGAATACCTGAATTATTTCCAAGCATTTTTTTAAAAGATTTTTTTGAGAAAAGCCAAATATGATCCGGAGGAGTTAAGAATGTGTAATTATATTTTTCCGATCTAAAAAGATGGCTGTCGACGTTTGGAGTTTCAATATACAAAATTCCACCTGGATTAAGTAACCCAATAGCTTTGTGAAGTGTTTGTTTTGGATTCAGAACATGTTCTACTGTATGAATTATTGTAATAAAATCGAATTTTTTTAATTTATACATTGAAAAATAATTTTCAAAGTTCATATTAGTTATTACCACTTCGATTAAACGTTTAATCGAAGTGGAATAGAGAGTTTTTGATGGCTCAACTCCATGAATTTCATACTCAAAGTTTCTTGCTTCATCCAGAAAATAACCATATCCGGAACCTATGTCTAGCAAGGTTTTGCCATTTGGATTTAACCTTTTGAAGTTTTTCAGAATTATTTTCGCTCTTTTGCGAATTTCTTTTTCGTTTGTTTCTCCGGCCGTATATTCGAAGCTTTTTTTGTAATATTTTGTGATTTGGGATACAGTTGGTTTTGGAACAAGAAAAAGTGTTTGGCAGTTAGGGCATAAATAATATCTGTATTTATTAATCTTGTGAAAGAATTTTAATTTTTTAAATATGCAAATTTCGCAGGCTGACATGTAGGAATTATCTATAGTAGAATGCAAATTGTCTGTAGTTTATAATCTACAAAAGAGGTATTTTATATTATTTTGACAAGCTAATTTTTATGATATGCCATGTATGTAAGAAGTTAGATGTTAGAAGGTTGAGGATAGAGAAGGCAGTTCAGATTTATGAATGTTTGGATTGTCAGTTGGGATTCGTTGAACAAAATGTATCATCTTTAACACGATCGTACAAAGATGATACAAATGGTTTTTATGATTTTGAGGGTTATAGGGAAAAAGAAAATAAATTAAAAAAAAGATTTGGGAGTTTAATTGAAGAAATAATAAAATATAAAAAATCAGGAAATGTTTTGGACGTCGGGGCGGGTTTTGGATTATTTTCTTCAATATTAACCAAAAACGGAAAATATCAGATTGATATTCTTGAACCAAATGTAGAACGTTTTTATCTTCGATTTATTTCTTATAATTTTTATAAAACAACTCTGGCAAAGTTTTTGACATTGACAAAACTACGCGATCGCGGAGATTTATCAATAAAAAGACAAGGAAAACTTTACGATGTCATAATCCTAATGGATGTAATTGAGCATTTAGAAAATCCGTTGGTTAACTTGAAAAAGCTTAAACTGCTTTTGGCTCCCGGTGGAATTTTGATTATTCAAACTCCGAATTATAAAAGTTTGATGGCGAGAATTTGCAAGGATTGGGCGTGGTGGATGATCGAAGATCACAAGTTTTTCTTCTCACCAAAATCCCTACAAAAAATACTTTATAAGGCGGGTTTTAAATCGGAATATTTTATGACTTATGAAGACTGGTATGACTTCAAAAAAAATCTGGACGGAAATTTTACTGGTATTAAAAATAATCCACTCAAAAAATTGATAAAAGGATTATTTTTCAGCTTATTTTTTCCGTTTTATTTTCTATTTAGGAAAATGATTTGGAGATTGGGGTATGGGGGATTGATGTTTGTGATTGCGAAAAAGGATTGGAGATTACATTAATGAATTCTTATTTGACTGACGAACGGTATAACATGTCGGATCGTGGGGTTCTTTCCTTATTTTATCATGCCAAACAGGTACATTGGTTAACGCAGTTTTAATAAGTCCAAATAAATCAAAACCGGTTAAAGGACTGACATACCTTTGACTCAGAAAATTCATTAAAGGTGCAATATGTTTACAGTTGCCAGGATCAGATGTAAATTTATTATAAAGAGAGATAAATTTTGTTTTCAGTTCGGTGGGACCTAATACTTCCATCAATATATATTTTAGCATTTTAAGTCAGTTTCAATCTTTGTTAAATCCGTGCCTGGATACCCTCAAGGTTTGGAAGTTAATTTTTTATCTAACTGTTGTTATAATAATCGTAAGATGGTATCTCCGATTGAAATTTTAACTGGGTCAGGTATTCCCGAAAGACTAACTTTTATTCAAAAAAGAGCTAAAGAAGCGCTGATTAATGGTCTTTTCAACGAAGCCCATGATAAATTGTTAGATTATTTGAGCGGGCAACAATCGCAGGCGGCATATTTTTTAAGTAGTGAACTTAATGGAGTAATGAGTATCATCTCTGTGTCTTCGTATGATAAAAAAGAGGAGCTTCTGCTTTCAGTGGATTTAAAAACACTTCGGAAGAACCGGTAAATATAAAATTACAGTTAGGAGGGGATAGTATAACAGCTAAAAATAATCGTAACAAATTAATTACCCAATACAGAGTAGATCAATTGCTTCTATTAGTGGATTTAGTGCGATCGGCAGACCCCTGCAGTCCGGATAAATATAACAATTATTTCCGATAAGCCAACCCAACCCTGTAAAGTGTGGAGTGATATAGCTTCTGATAGAGCAGGAGACAATGCTGATATGAATCACGATTATCGGGAAACGTGCTTACCGAAATAAAATTTCTTGCAACAACCCAGCGTTCTAGACGGTGGGTTGTTTTTTTGGAATTTTTTTTGTTCGTGCCTATTCCACCCGACGGGTGGAATGAGCCTATTTTCTTACAAATAAAATTACATTGGGAAGGTCACGGCCGGGACCGACTTTGTAGCCGCCTGACCAGAGAGCTGTTGACCCACCGTCATCCAAGTTAAGTGCATTTTGAATTCCCATGGTTGCCAGAACTTTTGCAGCTTCTCCAACAGTTGCGTTGTGAACTACACCGATGTAAGCCGTTGATCCGGATGCTCCGACAAAACTTCTTCCCCCCTTGGCTCCTTCTTTGGCCTCGCTACTGCCTCCAAAGACACTTTGTCCACCCGACACCAATAGAGGCCGGTTAGCCAGAACAGCATCAGCTCCGGTATCGCGTCCCCATTCGGATGAGGCTCCGACGAATCTGGCTGAATTGCCGGTGAAGATAACTGCCGGGACACTACTATATACATTATTAGCGGAATTAAAGTAAACTTTGTTTTTATTCATCGCTAAAGTATCGAAAGTGTTTGTTTTCCCTGCACAACTTGGGTAAGAAGCCGGACAAAAGTAACTGCCGTTTATTCCGGCATAGGCTCCGTTTCTGGAAACATAGGCGGCCAATGGTAATACCGGGCAATTATTACCGCAGTCTCCATCCGAGGCAGTATCAACAATTACTCTGGTTGAATTAAGATCACCGGTAACTATATCAACCAGAAATTCACCCAGATCAGTATTTACAACTTGTCTGCTATTGCCGGAGGAAGGAGGGGTGTTATTAGTTGGTACATTTGCCGGAATCACAAAAGAAGCCAACACTTTATTTTTTTCCGCTATGACTTCACTGGAAAAAGATTTAAGATCGGCCTCGGCTGAGGAATAATTTCTTTCGGAAAGCAAAGTCAGTAAATTTGCAAAAGCGTTATCATATTTTTCGGTTTTTTTGGATACGGCTTTAAGGTCAAGCAGTTTTTCATAAGCATCGACAACCATTCCGTAGGTTGTTTCAATTGCATTGATATCTTCTTCAAGTTTTTTATTAATCAAATACTGATCCTGTTTTTTTAGTGCCTCAAGATCAACTTTTATTTTGTTAAGTTTACTCTTGGTATTTAAGTTTTCGCCTGTGACGGCCTGAATTTTTGTGGTAAGGTTTTTATTATCCGAAGTAAGATTGTTATAGATTCCAAAACTTAATAAGTAGCCGGCCATGGCAACAAGAGTAAATATTGAAAGAGCCAGTCTTGCATGATTTAGTGCAAATTTCTTGGGATTCATGTCTATAGTTAGTATAATAGAACAATCCCATAGAAATCAAACAAATTGAAAACAACGATTCTGGGCAAGCCAGAATGACAAAAAAATGAAAATAAAACTTTCCTTATTGATGATTACTAAAAACGCGGAAGAGCTGTTGGAAAAAAGCTTAAGTTCTTGTAAAGGTTTAGTTAATGAGATCGTTGTAGTTGATAATAATTCAACTGACAGAACTTTAGAAATCCTTAGAAGTTTTAAGGCCAAAATTTATCAGAATAAAGAAGATGATTTGGGAAAACAAAGAGCGTATGGATTAAGAAAAGTGACAAATGATTGGGTTTTGGTTTTAGACAGCGATGAAATTGTTTCAAAGAGTTTAAAAGATGAAATTAAGAAGATGCTATCGCTTCGCTCCAGCATGACAGCGGGTGGTTATTTGATTCCTTTTCAGAATCATTTTTTAGGTAGACCTATAAATCATGGAGGGGAAAATTATAAAAAATTAATTTTATTTAACAAAAAATTTATCAAAGTAGATCCTGCACTTGTACATGAGAAATTTAAAGCAGAGTCAGAAAATATTGGCGTATTAAAAAATAAAATATACCATTATTCTTACAGATCGGTTAGGCAGATGTTTACAAAATTTACTGATTACGCAGTGAGGGAAGCAAAACAAAAAATTAATCAAGGCGAACACTCAAGTTTTAAGAAGATCTTTTTATATCCTATTCATATGTTCTGGGCGAGATTTATAAAAGACAAAGGCTATAAAGACGGTTTATTCCGTATTCCTCTTGATCTGGGGTTTGCATATATGGAACTGATGACCTATGTTTTGGTATTTTTATATGGACGCTGATATTATGAAAATTGGATTTATTTTTGTACTTTATAAAACCCCGGAAGAAGAAAAGCAAAGACTAATGCTTGAAATTATTGATTTAAATTTACCCGACTATAAAGTTTATTTTATTGATAATACAAATTCAGGCAAAGGGTATGCAGAGGGAGTAAATGATGGAATAAGACGGGCGTTAATCGGGAATTGTCAATTGTTAATTGTTGGGAATCCGGATATTTCTTTAAAAGACATAAATAAAAATGAATTATTGGACGGCGGAAAAAAATTTGATATTTGGGGATTGGTCATGAAACAACAGGGAAAAATTTACTACGGAGGTGAAATTGATCCGTGGCGTTTAACAGGCGGCTTAATTATTCAAAAACCTAAAACAAGATTTAAAAATACGGATTGGGTTTCCGGTTCGCTAATGTTCATTAAAAAAAAGGCGGTAGACAGCATCGGGTATTTTTCCGAGGATTATTTTATGTATTATGAGGATGTTGATTATTGTCAGAGGGCAAAAATGGCAGGCTTACGGGTCGGAATCGATTCCAAATTAATTTATGAACATTTTGAAGTTTCAGTTGATAATCCTGATAAGCAAAAATTCCTTTCCAACTCTAAAAAATTATTTTTCAGGAAGTACTCAAATATAGGCCAAAAATTATATAAAATAGGAAGAATACCGAAAACAATTTTAGAGAAACAACGATTCTGGACAAGCCAGAATGACACTAGAAAGGGATTTTTTATCAACTTTGCCAGCCTGAATGTTTCTTCACTGTTGAATAAGCTATTAAACTTTCTGTTATTTATTTTTTTAATCAGATATTTATCTCCAAATGAGTATGGTTTATATACCCTGGTATGGGCTCAGGTATTGCTTTTTTCTCCCATAGTCGATCTGGGAACTACTTCTTACGGAATAATAGATTTGCCGACTGAGAATAAAAATAAATTTATTTCCTTATTTAATCTCCGCCTGCTGGTTTCTATCTTAGTTTTTTTCCTGACGGGTCTGACCGGATTTATAATATTTAAAGACAATACCAGGATTGTAGTTTACGTTCTTCTCACGTCATTTGTAATTTTTTCCAATGTGTTTTCCGGAAGTTATCTGATAAAAAATGCCGTAACCGGCAAATTATACAACTCATCTTTTGTCTCAATTATTTTTAATTTAGTTCTCATTAGCAGTCTGATCATTTCTATTTCAATATCGGGATCTTTACCCGTAATATTTTTGTTAACTTTTATTTTTTACAATCTTTATTCATTTGTCAACTATTTTTTAATAAAAAAAGATATTACGGATTTAAATTTTAAATTTGAATTTAAAACCTGGATTAATTTTTTAAAGAAATCATACGCATATGTTCTTATCGGTTTTTTGGCAAGTTTATATTTCAGACTCGATATTTTTTTACTGCAGATTTTAAAGAGTGAACGTGAAGTCGGAATCTATTCGGCCGGCTATAAATTTTTTGAAGGCCTTATGTTTATTGCCGCGAGTTATAATATCAGCCGTTTGCCGGTGTTGGCAAAACTGGTTAAAAAAGGAAAAATTTTTTTATTCAGTGAGGTTAAAAAAGATATTTTATTATTGGCGGGTTTGGGTTTTTTGATTTCAGTAATCACTTATTTTTTGGCTCCTTATATTTTACCGGTTTTACTTAAGGGTAATTATAAGGATTCGATAATAGTTGTCAGAACGGTGATGTTTGCCTTGCCTTTTATTCTCATCAGCTCTGTTTTTCTTAATACAATGTATGTTTTGAATAAAGCCAAAATTGTTATTTTGGTTTTTTCGGTACAGGTTATATTTAATTTTGTTTTGAATTTCATTTTTATCCCAAAATATTCCTATATTGCATCCTCCTACGTAACGGTCTTATCGGAAATTGTTAATGTAGTGATGTTAATTGTTATATATCAATTTATAATTAAGAAAATCAAAAATGAAAATATCACTTGATGCGGGAGCTTTATGCGCGAAAGCTAATTTGCATTTTGGCAATTACACATTCACACAAAGTCTTATTGACTCGATACAAAAATATGATCAGAATAATGAATATTATACTTACTCTTTCTGTCAAAAACCAAACTGGCTCGACGTCAGGGATAAATTTCATTACAAGGTCCTGAGACCTTCAGTCCTCTGGCTTTCAACCAGAGTAAGCATAGAAGAAATACAATTCAAAAAGGATATTTTTTTAGCTTTGAATCAGGCTATACCTATTTCGACAAAAAGTAAAGTAATCTCTTTTTCGCACGGTCTGTCTTTTTATTTTTATCCGCAATTTTACCCTGATTCACATTATGTCTTAAACGATCAGCTTGATCCTATGATAAAAAAATCAAATTACATAGTAGTTCCTTCACGTCGTGTAAAAAAGGAAATGGAAAAATTATTTCCGGGATATTCCAGAATTAAAATACTAAATTACGGTGTTCCGGTTGATATGATAAATTACCTTCCCGCAAAAAAAAGAAAATATTTTTTATTTGTAAGTATGAATCACGGAATAAAAAATATTGAATTTTTAATCAAAACTTTTAAATTATTCAGGCAGAACAAAAAATTCTCTGATTATAAATTTTTTCTTGTCGGTAATTTAGAAAAATTCGAAGATGAAAAAAACGGAATTTACGCCTTTCCTAAAGTCACCCGGAACGAAGTCAGAAAACTTTATTCCGAAGCAACCGCCTATCTGACAGCTTCTTTTTACGAAAGTTTCAATTTTCCAGTACTCGAAGCTCTTTCGCAGAATTGTCCTGTAATCGGTCTGGACGGATCTATTATTCCTGAATTCAAAGACTTGGTCAATATGGCTTATGATCCAACGAATTTTTTGAATCTGATGTTTACTGTTTCCCAAAATAAAGGGACTAAATTTGAGAGAAGTGAGATTTTAAAAAAATTTTCCTGGAAAAAATATGTGGCAAAATTAGTAGAATTGTATTGAGATAATATGAAAATTACTGTTGTAATTTTGACAAAAAATGAGGAGAAAAATATTGAAAGAGCGATTAAATCCGTTCAATTTTGTAATGAAATAATAATTATCGACGATTACTCATCGGATAAAACTTTAGATATAGTTTATAAAGTTCTTAAAGTCCATAAAGTATTTCAGAGAAAATTAAATAACGATTTTGCAGGGCAGAGGAATTTTGGAATGACAAAAGCAAAGAATGAATGGGTCTTTTTCCTGGATGCGGATGAAGAGGTGAGTGATGAATTACAGAACGAGATAAAGTCAATTCATCGCAATTTCCAATTTCCAATTTCTCCTTCGACAAGTTCAGGATCCCGAGTAAAGTCGAGGGACAATTTCCAATCAAATCCTGAATCCAAAATCCTAAATTCAAAAGATACTGAAGTAGCAGCTTTTTATATTAAAAGGAGGGATTTTTTTTGGGGGGAAGAACTAAAGTATGGGGAAACTATGAAACTAAGAAATCAGGGAATTATAAGATTATTTAATAAAGGTTCGGGTAGATGGGAAGGAAAAGTACACGAGGTTTATAAGCTCAAATCTCAAATTTCAAATGTCAAAACTTTTCACAATTATTTAAATCATTTTCCACATCAAACCGTAAAAGAGTTTTTGGAAGAAGTTAATTTTTACAGTTCATTGAGAGCTAAAGAATTATTAGTACAGGGAAAGAGTTCAAATATATTTGAAATAATTTTTTATCCGTTGGGCAAATTTTTATTGACTTATTTTGTCAAACTCGGTTTTTTGGACGGAGTACAGGGGTTTGTCTACGCTTTTTTTATGAGCTTCCACTCTTTTTTAGTCAGGACCAAGCATTATCAATACTCAAAACTAAATAATTTAGGTAGTCATTCTGGGGAGCGTTGAGTTTTGCAGCAACTCCAGAATCGATTCTGGACCCCACTTCGCTGAAGCTTCGAGGGGTAAACAAGCCGGAATGACAAGCATATATGCTATTAACAACACTATTCTATCTAACCTTTTTTTTATTCTCCTTTGGGCAGTTGGGAAGGATTTCGTTTTTCGGCCAGCAGGTGAATATATATCTTTACGAAATTTCTCAATTATTGATTCTTGCGGTTTTATTTATAAAGTACGGATTTAAACCAAGTAAAGAATTCTATAAAAAATTCAAAGTTATTTACTATTTTTTTGGTTTCTTATTGACCTCTTTTTTAGTAAGTATAAATAGTTTTAAACCCTTTGAAAATTTTGTCGGTTTCCTCTATTTTTTTAGGCTAATTTTATATTGGACTTATTGGATTTATTTAACTTATTGGACAGATAAGAATAATAGCAATAAAAAAATATTAATTAATTCAGTATTAATTTTTGTTTTTTTAACACTATTATCTTCAATTATTCAGTATTTTTTTTACCCTGAACTTAGAAACCTGATTTATGCCGGATGGGATCCGCATCTCTACAGATTATTCGGAACTTTTTTTGATACTTCTGTGTCGGGAGCAATATACGGCTTAGTATTCCTGAGGTTTTTCTTAGAGGGTAAACATATCATGAAAAATAAATTTGTTTTCCTTAGTTTATTACTGATACTTTTGATTTTTAATTTTCTGACTTATTCAAGAAGTTTATATCTGGCTTTATTAATTTGTATCATCTTACATGCGGTCGTACAGAGATGGTACAAGGGACTATTTATCATATCTGTTTTATTTTTACTATTTTTGGTTGTTTCACCTGAACGACTTGGGGAAGGTGTTAATCTGACCAGGATTTTTTCCATTGAGTCGCGAATGGAGGATTATAGAAATGCGGTTAAAATGTGGAAAAAGCAACCGATATTGGGAATAGGATATAACCGGATCCGCTATGAAAAAATAAAGATGAATATAATTGAAGAAGTTAATTCTGATATAACCCATTCAGGCGCTTCTTTTCATTCCAGCTTTTTAATAATTTTAGTCAGCTCCGGAATTATCGGGTTGACACTTTTTGTTTTAGTACTATTTAAAATAGCCGGGATAAATGAATTCAGCAGTTATGCGGTTATTTTCTTAAGTCTGATGTCATTAAGCGATAATATTCTTCTTCATCCTTTTGTTATGTTCTTATTTTTTTCACTTGTTTCTTTATTTAACTTTAATGGGTTTAGACGTAATTCTGGGGAGCGATGAGTTTCGAAGCGACTACAGAATCGTTGTTTAAATAAACTACGATTCCGGACCCCACTTCGCTGAAGCTTCGAGAGGTAAACAAGCCGGAATGACAACTGTTTTTAATCCTTCTCATAGATAACTGTAAGAATTTTTTCTTCTTTATTTTCGGCTACATCCTGAGCAGTTATTGTAATTTTATTTTCTCCCTCTTTCAGTCTGACCATTGTCTGAAAAATTCCCTGAGAGTCAACTACAACCGGCAGATCGTTGACTTTGATATAGGTTTCTTTGTCGGTCTCACCCATAATTTTTATTTCCAGATTGTTAGTCTTGGAGTTGTCCTGCGGCTCTTTGATATCAAGTTTTGGCTTGTCGCTTTTGTAAAAGACTGTGAATATATTAGATTTTTTTTCTTCGTCACTGTCTTTTAGCTTTCCGATAACGAAGACTTCGTTTTGCCCCTTAACCAGATCGCCGATTTCTTCAATAAAGCTGTCAGAGGATAATAAGGATGATTCTTTGACTAAGTCTCCGTTGAGATAAAATTCCACCTGATCAAAGTTAACCACAGACCCGCCGACAAAAATTCTTGAACTGTTTGTAGCGATCGGGATGCTGTCAATATCAATGTCTTCAATCAGATTCTGATTTTTTTTAAGCTGGTTGTCGGATTTTTTTTCCGTAACTCTTGCCACAAAAGAAGAGGCGTTAAGAAGAACTTTTAACCCCACGGTAAATAATAAAATAATTACAATAATCAGAATTGCCAGTGAAAGATAGATTTTATTATTGAGTTGTTTCTTTTGATTTTGTTCGAGTCTTGACATATGGAGCCGTTGATCGGATTTGAACCGATAATCTGCTGTTTACGATACAGCTGCTCTGCCATTGAGCTACAACGGCATAAATTGCAATTATCAATGGTTAATTTATTAATTATATAATTTTAGCACAATATGAAACTAAAAAAACGATTATTCCTTTCTTTCATCAAAATTTGGTCTAATGTATTTGCAAATCTTTGTGCTTCGTTTATCTTGACGTTTTTCATATCGAAAACTATAATGGAATTATTAGGCAGGATTATTGTTTCTATAGTTTGTTTATATTTATCAGTTTTTTTGGATACCTATTATGACATTAGATCAAATAAACGAACTAATAAATAGAGGAGTGGTAGGTCTTGTTTTGGGAATAATAGCTTTCATTTTAGCCTTCGCAGTATTCAGTAAAAAACTGGAGAAATAATTTTAAAATTCTTGTATATTTACTCTCCTAAGGGGACTATGGCCTCGGGTGGATTTTATTTTTATCCTAAAATACTTTTTTTGTCAAGTGAAGAGCTTGTAAAATTCTTATTCTCCAGGATCTAATAGTTAAGTATCGACGCATTTTTTGAGCTTCTTAATGGATCATCATTCCTTTTATACCAGAACCTATTTCCTGCATTTGAATTACTTCTCCTTTTAGGGTAGGAGTAACGCTATTTTTAGCGTTGGTGTTTCCTGGAAGTTTTGGGAATTCTGTACTCATAGTTTACTTAATATAAATTTCGTGCCTGTCCACCCGCAGGGTGGACTTCTATTACTTCTCATCCTTGTCTCGAAAATTTGCTAAGAGCGGGATACCAGAATCGGACTGGCGTCTCATCCTTGGGAAGGATGCATACTGCCATTGTACTAATCCCGCACAGTTCATTAATTGAACAACGATTCTGGATGCGCCAGGTACCAGATGGTAACCTGGCTTACCAGAATGACGAGTATATTATAAAATATTATCTGGGAATTATTAAGATCATTCCTACTCGGAGGTCGTCGGGGTTGATGAGATTATTGGCTCCGGCGATTTTTACCCAGGCATAGCTGTCACCGTAAGCTTCAAGAGCAATTTTTGCCAGATCATCGCCTTCTTTGACAACATATTTTTCACTTATTTCCGTAACTTTCCCTGTTTTTGCGGCAGTCTCAGTTATTATCCCTACTGTGGGAAATCTGGATTTAACATCCGGAATAATTATTTTTTGACCCACTTCTATCTGATCCGGGTTACTAATTTTGTTAGCCTGCATAATGTCCTGCATATTTAAACCCGAGCCGTATATTTTTTCAGCAATAAGAAATAGTTGATCTCCCGGTTGAATAACATAAGTGCGGATTTTTTTTGTTGGGAAAGTTTTTCCTTTAATTTGATTGGATTCATTGGAAGATATTTTTGTAAGTAAAGGTCTCACTTTAGGCAGAACCAGTGATAATCCGAAAGATGTAATTAAAAGAAATATTATTGTTCCTAATGCAAAAGAATTATAATTTTCTTTTATTTTTGAAAAGAGAAGAGAACGGTAATTTAGATTGGTTGTATTAGTCTTTGGCATTTTTCGAGATTATACAATAAATTTAATTCAATTTTGGAGATATTGAATTTTAATGCTAATGATAATATAATTATATACGGCACTGGTAGTGAAACTACGACTTTTTAAGCAGAAAATAAGCATTTATTACGAAGCTAGATTGAGGCTAGAAGTAAATGCAGAAATGGTCAAAATCGATGTTGGGAAGGTGAAAAATAGAGACTTTAGACTATTATGACAATCTAAAGTTAATTTAGAAAGTCGGACTTAGAAGACCAGTGCCTTATATACGTAAAAGCGATCATAGCTCAATTGGTTAGAGCGCTGCCCTGTCACGGCAGAGGTTGAGGGTTCGAGCCCCTTTGGTCGCGCAGATATGAGGCAGGAGCAAAAAAATCTATCCAATAAAGAAATAGCGAGTATTTTAAGAAATATTGCGGCAGTTTATCTGCTGACAAATGCAAACAGATTTAAGATTATCGCCTATGATAATGCCGCCGATACAGTTGGGCAATTAACCAGAGAGTTAAAAGACATTTGGCAAGAAGACAAATTATTCAATATTCCTGGTATAGGTAAAACGATTGGTTCAAATCTAGATGAATTATTTAAAACCGGAAAGTCAGAACATTTTAAAGGAATAATGAAAAAAATCCCATCGACAGTATTTATACTTATGAATTTACCTACAATAGGACCTAAGAAAGCCTATAAATTGGTTCAGGCCTTGAAATTACTAAATCCTAAAACTGTTATAAAAGATTTACAAAAAGCCGCAGAACAAAATCATGTTGCTAAGCTTGAAACTTTTGGTGAAAAATCACAGAAGGATATACTTGAAGCAATTAAACTATATGAAAAAAGATCTTCAAAATCAGATCGTATGCCTTTACCCTATGCATACGCTTTAGCAAGGGAGATAAGTAATTACTTAGAAAAATTTCCCGGTGTAAATAGGATACATACGCTTGGTTCTTTAAGAAGGATGGTTTCTACGATCGGTGATGTAGACATTGCAGTACAAGTCGAAAGTCATAAAGTCCATAAAGTCAAAAGTTTAGAGAAAGAAATTGTCAATTATTTTTTAAAATTCCCAAAAATTATTTCAGTAGTTAATACAGGAGATAAAAAAGCATCGGTAATTGTTTCTCCGAATATCAGAGTTGATTTGAGGGTACAGGGTGAAAAAAGTTACGGAGCAATGCTCCAGTATTTTACCGGCAGCAAAATGCACAATATCAGATTAAGGGAATATGGAATTAAAAAAGGACTTTCTCTTAATGAGTATGGTATAAAGTCAATTTCCAATTTCCAACTTCCAACTTCCATTGAAATTCCAAATCCTAAATCCAAATTATTTGAATTTAAAGAGGAAAAAGAACTCTATAATTTTCTGGGGTTGCAGTATATTCCACCGGAAATCAGGGAAGGGACAAATGAAATAGATTTGGCTGAAAAGAATAAGATTCCAAATTTAGTCGAAATTAAAGATATAAAGGGTGATTTGCATATTCATTCGTCTTATGATTTGAAGCCTTCACATGACTTCGGTGAAAACAGTTATCAGGAAATACTCGAAAAAGCCGAACAGTTAAAGTATGAATACGTCGGATTTACCGATCATAACACAAAAATATCCGGACAGACAGAAAAGGAGATATTAGATATTATGAAATTAAGATATAAAGATATTAGAAAAATTAATTCAAAAGTAAAAAATTTTATCGGCTTGGAAATAGATATAATGCCTCATGGAAAATTGGCTCTTCCGGAAAAAGCAATTGATTATGTTGATTTTTTAATAGTCTCAGTGCATAGTGTATTTAATATGGATATGAAATCTATGACACAAAGAGTTTTAAGCGCGCTTAGCTATCCAAAAGTTAAGATTTTGGCTCATCCCACAGGCCGCCTATTAGGCAGTCGGGAAGGGTTTGAATTGGATTGGGCGAAAATTTTTGAGTTTTGTTCGAAAAAAAATATTGCCATTGAAATAAATTCCTTGCCGAAAAGACTAGATTTGCCGGACTCTTTGGTTAGAGAAGCTTTGCAATATAAAGTTAAATTTGCTATTAATACCGATGCGCATGCTAATTCCCATATGGATGGAATGTTTTATGGAGTCTCGGTTGCCAGACGGGGTTGGTGTACAAAAAATGATATAATAAATACATTATCCATTTCAGATTTTAGAAAGTGGATAAATAGATAGGCAGGTGATATTTATGAATTTACCATATATTTTAATCGGAGCCGGAGTTTTGTCAGTAATATATTTAATCGCTACTTATAACGGCCTGGTTGTATTAAAAACCAGAATAAAAGAAGCTTTTTCAGGAATCGATGTTCAATTAAAAAGGAGATCAGATTTGATTCCTAATTTAGTTGAAACGGTTAAGGGATATGCAAAACATGAAAGAGGCGTTTTTAACGAAGTAACAAAAGCCAGAAGCGCATTGATGACGGCAAAATCCCCGGCTGAAAAAGCCGAGGCAAATAATATGTTAACAGGAGCATTAAAAAGCCTTTTTGCTGTTGCTGAAGCTTATCCTGATCTAAAAGCCAGCGAAAATTTTAAAGATCTTCAAAGACAACTAGGAGATACAGAAGATAAAATTGCCTATTCGAGACAGTTTTATAACAGCAATGTGCTGGATTATAATACCAAAGTAAAAATGTTTCCGAGCAATCTGATTGCCAATTTGTTCGGATTTAAGGAAGAGGAATTTTTTGAGGCAGGTGAAGAAGAAAGGAAAAAGGTCAATGTAAAGTTTGACTAGTTCAAAGTCTATAAAGTCCATAAAGTTATAAAGTGGAAACACAAGTTTTGCCTTGCTTTATGGACTTTTGACTTTAAAGACTTTATAAACTTAATTTTATGACTGTATATCAGCAGATTACAAATAATAAGGCACGTACTTATGCAATTATTGTCACATTTATTTTACTGGTGACCGGGTTTTTCTTTGCACTTGGTCAGTATGTCCAGTCTCCCTCGGCTTATTTTTTAATCGGAATAACTTTTTCTTTGGTTTCAACCGTCGGCAGTTATTTTTATTCGGACAAAATTGTTCTTTTTACAACCGGAGCACAGCCGGCAGAGAAGAAAGATTTTTTTGATTTTTATACAGTGGTTGAGAATTTATCTATTGCAGCGGGTATTCCTATGCCGAAATTGTATGTTATGCAGGATCCGGCTCCCAATGCTTTTGCAACAGGAAGAGATCCTAAACATGCAGTGGTTGCTGCAACGACAGGTTTATTGGAAAAATTAGAGAGGACAGAATTAGAAGGAGTGATCGCCCATGAACTTTCCCATGTTGAAAATTATGATATTTTAGTTTCTTCCATTGTTGCTGTTTTAGTCGGAACGGTGGCATTGGTGTCTGATTGGATTATGCGGAGTTTATGGTGGGGAGGTTTGAGAAGAAATGAGAGTGATAGAGATAATAGAAATCCCTTTATGATGATTTTTATAATTATAGTACTTATATTAACACCGCTCATAGCTACACTTATTCAATTGGCAGTTTCCAGACGAAGGGAATTCCTAGCAGATGCGTCCGGAGCATTATTGACGAGATATCCGGAGGGACTCGCGCGCGCTTTGGAAAAAATTGCATCGGATAAGAATGTGTTGAGAACCGCATCATCTTCGACAGCTCATCTATTTATCAGTAATCCATTTAAAAAAATCGGCAAAACAAAATTCATGTTTGCCAATCTGTTTAGCACTCACCCGCCGCTGGAAGAGAGAATAAAGATATTAAGAAGTATGTAGTGAGATATCAAGTTCATAAAGTTTTTAAAGTTCATAAAGAAATATCAAATTAAGACTTTATAAACTTTTTACTTTACAAACTTTATAAACTAACGTATGTGTGGAATAGCAGGATTTTATGGTTTCAAGAATGATGATTTAATAAATAAGTTCTCCAAAGAATTAGAAAACCGCGGTCCGGACGGTGAAGGATTTTATATTGATGAGAAAGTAACCTTACTTAACCGGCGTCTGGCAATAATTGACCGGGAAGGCGGAGATCAGCCGATTTATAATGAAGATAAATCTATCATTATTGTCTTTGTCGGTGAAATTTATAACTATCAGGAGCAGACAAAAGAACTTGTTAAATTGGGACATAAATTCCGCACTAAGTCTGATACCGAAGTTGTTGTTCATGCTTATGAACAATGGGGAGTGAAAAGTTTTGACCGTCACAATGGGATGTTTGTGTTTGCACTCTACGATAAAAAAAAGGAAAAACTTTTGCTGGTCAGGGATCATTTCGGAATAAAACCATTATATTATTCAATTTTAGATTCTATTCCGACAGTCAAAATTGTTTTTTCTTCAGAAATTAAGCCTCTTATTTATTCCGGCCTAGTTAAAAAAAAGCCAAATGACAGAATTATCTACCGCTATTTGAAATATAGGATTCATGACAATCAAAAAGAAACTTTTTTTGAAGGAGTAAACAGGTTAATGCCGGGCGAGTATATAACAGTTAAGAATTCAGAATTAAGAATTAAGAATTATACAAATCTAAAAAATGAACTTTTAAGCTCAAACAACCCTGAGGGTTGGCAGGCACGAAATTTGCAAAATTTGCAAAAAGGTCAGGTAAAGGAATTTAAAAAGAAATTGATTGAAGCGATTAGACTCCGTTTAATTTCAGAAGTGCCGGTTGGTTCCTGTCTTTCGGGAGGTCTGGATTCTTCAACAGTAGTAGCGGTAGTAAATAAACTCCTTAAAGAAAAAATAAAAGAGGCAAAGTCGGTCGGTAAAATCCAAAATACATTTTCTGCCGTCTTTCCGGATGAGTCAAATAACGAAGAAAAATATATTGATGAAGTCTTAAAGTCCGTAAAGTTAGAAAGTCATAAAGTATATCCAAAACCGGAAGAGTTTTTTAAAGAGATGGAGGATTTTGTCAGGACCCAGGAAGAACCAACCATCTCGACTGGGCCGTATGCACAATACAAAGTGATGCAGGAAGCGCATAAATATGTGACTGTTCTTTTGGATGGTCAGGGGGCTGACGAGATGCTGGGAGGATATGAACCTTATAATTTTTTCTATCTGATGCAGTTGTGGTATGAAAAAAAGTATTTTTTATATTTTAAGGAATTCGTTTGCGCTTTTCCCATTATAGCTCATGCGGCAATCGGTCAATTAGCCGAAATTTTTGGTTTCAGAAAAAGCGTAAAAATAGATGAACTCTTGAATCCGCATTATAAAAACAGCTATAAAGCAGAAAAATTCAAAATTGAAGTATTTAATTTAAAAAAAAGATTGATTGAAGATATTTTTTCCAATAGTCTACCGGCTCTGCTCCGTTACGAAGATAAAAACGCGATGCGATTTTCCATCGAAGGCAGAGTACCTTTTCTGGATTTTAATCTGCTGAGATATTTATTTTCACTTCCCGACGAAGCACTTATAAAAAACAGTTGGAATAAGAATATTTTAAGACAGGTTATTAAAGGTCTGGTTCCGGAAAAAATAAGATTGCGGAAGAATAAAATCGGTTTTACAACACCCGAATATCAGTGGTTTTTGCGGATGAAAAATAAAATTTATTCTATTTTTTTAAGCGAATCTTTTGCTGAGAGAAAATATTTTAACCAATCTGAAGTATTAAAAGCATTTCAGGAATTTATTGAGGGAAAAAATGATGACACTATGCTTTTTTGGCGGTTAATGAATATTGAATTGTGGATGAGAATATTTTTTGATGCTAAACCGGTTACCGAGTTACATGGTTACCGCGTTACTTCGTTTGGTAAAGCAAATGCAGGGAAAAAGGTGGAAATAAATGTTGAGGGTAAAGAGTATTTGAGATATCCGATTAGGACGGAGTTGTTTAAGAGAAGAGATAATGTAGTAAATAAAATAAATGAATCGGTAATAAAATTTTTATCTCAAGTGAACTCCTCCTCGTCAGAAACCTCGTCGTCAGACATCCACTTTCGAAAAAATTTCATCACCTCATCATTTTTTAAAAATAAATTTTTTCTTATAGTATCAGAAAAAATTGTGGCTATCGCACAAGGCAGGTCGTACTTTATCTGGGATATTAAGACCGGGTTCTGGGCGAAGTTACTCTCGCGCTTTGTGAAGAAAACTCCTTATGGTATTGGATTAGGCAGTCCGTGGACAATGCAGTTAGCTATAACAGAAATAGGATTGCCGCGGATGCTGTTTGCATCTCTGATTTCACTGATAACAAAACCATTCGGAATAAAAGGAATGTTTTATAGAATTGCGGGCGGTGATATCAATGCTATTGATGGGCCGACAGAGTATTCACTATATCCGTCGAATGTGTCGGCGAAATTGGGACCGAAGGAACCTGAAAAAGTTGCAAACGGTATTCATAACTTTTTAATTTCCAATTTCCAATTTCCAATTTCCAAACAAGCTTCAAATTTCAAAAAACTAATTTCCAATTTTCTAGGGGTGGTAATTATCGATGCAAATGATCTGGGGCAGAATGTTTTGGGAAATTCGACAGGACTCGAGAATAAATTAATTGAAAAAATATTTAAAGATAATCCGATGGGTCAGTCAGACGAACAGACTCCATTGGTTTTAGTTGTTAGGAAAAATTAGGTATAATGACTTCATGAAGAAGAAAGTGTTAACAAAAGAAGACATACTTCATTTGGCTAAATTATCCAATCTAAAGCTCTCCGATGAGGAAATCGAAAAATACCTGAAACAACTCGAAGAAACGGTGGAATACGTCAAAAACTTAGACGAATTAAAAACCGATAAAGTTAGTCCCACTTCACAAACTACCAATCTAACCGATGTTTATTTTGCAGACGGAGAAACTAATGAAAGGGGTTTGAAGCTAAAAGAAAAGTACTTTATTGTTAAAAGAATAATGTAATTAAAATGAATCTACACGGCAAATCCTTACTCGAACTTAAACAACTGGTGATTGAAAAAAAAATTTCCGAAAAGGAACTAAATCAATATTTCCTGAAAAGAATTAGAAAATTCAACCCTAAGTTAAACGCTTTCATTACGGTTCTGGAAAATAATCAATTGGGAATTCCTTATGGTGCAAAGGATATGTTCTGTACAAAAGGAATCAGGACTACTGCAGCTTCCAAAGTTCTGGACAACTTTGTTCCACCTTACGAATCCACAGTGACCAAAAAACTTCAGGAAGCGGGAATGTCTGTTTTAGGCAAAACAAATATGGATGCCTGGGCGCACGGCGCATCAACAGAAACTTCGGATTATGGAGTTAGTAAAAATCCCTGGGATAATAAGCGCTATCCTGGCGGTTCATCGGGCGGTTCTGCGGCTGCAATATCTGCCTATTTAGTTCCGGCGGCAATCGGTACGGATACGGGCGGTTCTATCCGGCATCCGTCTGCCTGGTGCGGAGTTATTGGATTAAAGCCCACCTACGGCAGGGTGTCGCGCTATGGAGTTATTGCGATGGGTTCTTCCTGGGATTGTCCAGGTCCAATGACTTTAAATGTTGAAGATAATGCATATTTATTAAAACAAATTGCCGGCAAAGATAAGTATGATGCTACAAGCAGTAGTATTGCCGTACAGGACTACACTAATGAAATTAAAAAAAACAAAAAATTTAAAATCGGAATTGCCGAATCTTACTTTGCTGGAATTGATGATCAGATAAAAAAACACGTTTATAAGTCTATAGACGTTTTAAAAAAATTAGGCCATGCAGTAAAACCTATCAAGCTTTTGCCGCCAAAATATTCTATTTCAGTCTATACAATCTTGCAAAGGGCAGAAGTATCTTCCAATTTAGGGAGATATGACGGAATAAGGTATGGGAATGACAGAAATTTTTTTGGTCAGGAAGCTAAAAGAAGAATCATGCTCGGGACTTACACACTTTCTTATGGATATTACGATGCTTTTTACAAAAACGCCCAGAAAGTAAGATCCATAATAATCGAAAACTTCAAATCAGTCTTTAAAGATGTTGATCTGATAGTCGGACCCAATACACCGGTAACGGCTTTAAATATCGGTGAATTTGAAAAATATCCTTTTTACGGAGAGCTGATGGATCAGCTTAATGAGCCGGCCTCGACTGCCGGTATTCCGGATCTAAGCATACCGGTGGGCCTTGATAGTAATAATTTACCGATCGGTTTTCAAATAATGGGCAACTACTTCGAAGAAGCAAATATTTTAAATTTAGCCTATCAATTTGAAAAAGAAACGGACTTTTTCGGAGTTATCAAAAAGGGGATTAATAATTATAAAGATTAATATGGACAAATATATACCGGTGATTGGATTAGAGATCCACGTGGAGTTGAAGACAAAGTCCAAGATGTTTTGTCAATGCACAGCTGATTATTTTGGAAAAGAACCTAATACAAATACATGTCCGGTTTGTCTAGGAATGCCGGGAGCCTTGCCAGTTCCAAATAAAAAAGCGATTGAATGGACCGCTTTAATTGGAAGAGCTTTAGCCTGCAAAATAAATAGAGTTTCCAAGTTTGACAGAAAGCATTATTTTTACCCGGATCTCCCCAAAGGTTATCAGATTTCCCAGTACGATCAGCCTATAGCCATAAGAGGAAGTTTAAAAATTACAAAATCTGTGCCTGTCCACCCTGCAGGTGGGATTAAGACTTTTAGGATCACACGAGTTCACTTGGAAGAAGATACTGGTAAGCTGTTGCATGTAGGCTCTGATACGTTAGTTGACTTTAACCGGTCAGGCGTGCCTTTGGTTGAGATTGTAACGGAACCGGATTTTGATAATACCGAAGACGTAAAAGTATTTTTGGAAGAACTTCATACTATTATCCGCTATCTTGGAGTATCGGATGCTGATATGGAAAAGGGGAGTATGAGAATGGAGCCGAATATATCAGTAAAAAAGATTACAAGTACCAAGAAACAAGATACAAATATATCTCAAAATTCAAATGATCAACAACGATTCCGGACCCAACTTCGCCAAGGCTACGATGGGCGAGCAAGTCAGTATGACAAGCTACCAAATTATAAAGTTGAGGTGAAGAATATTAATTCATTCAATTATGTAAAAAAAGCAATAGATTACGAAATTGAAAGACAAGTTGATTTATTAGAAAATGGAGAAACTCCAATGCAAGAGACAAGAGGATATGATGAAAAAAAAGGAATCACTTATAGTCAGAGATCCAAAGAAGAAGCGCATGATTACCGCTACTTTCCTGAACCTGATATTCCGCCGATGACGTTTTCCAAAGAGTATATTGAAGCAATTAATATCCCGGAACTTCCCCAGGAAAAAGTAAATAAATATGTGAGGTTAGGTTTAAAAATTAATGATGCATTTATAATAACAAGAGACAAAGTACTGAATGATCGCTTTGAGAAAATAATATTAAAGATAAAACAACAGGATAATGTAAAAGTGACAGATGTAAGCAACTTCATTATAAATAAAAAAGAAACAGCAAGTTTAACAGAAGAGGAGTTATACAGGAAAATAAAGGAATTTAGAAAACCGAAAGAAATAGATGAAAAAGAATTTGATACTTCGATTAAACGTTTAATCGAAGTAAATAAAAAGGCGGTGGAAGATTATAAGAAAGGGAAAGTAAACGCCTTAATGTTTCTGGTTGGACAGGTGATGAGAGAGATGAAGGGGAAAGCGGATCCTAAATTAGTGAAGGATAAATTGATTCAAATCCTAAACTCTAAATCCTAAACTCTAAACAAATCCAAAAATCAAATTTTCAAATATCTAAATCTTATTTAGTTTGCATTTAGAATTTCTTATTTTGAATTTGTTTAGGATTTAGAAATTAGAATTTAGAGTTTATTACTATGTCTTTTGTTCATTTACACAATCACAGTGAGTATTCCTTATTAGACGGAATGTGCAGGGTGGAAGATCTCTTGCTGAAAGCCAGGCAATTTAATATGCCGGCTGTTGCAATAACCGATCACGGCGGGCTTTACGGGGCATTCCGATTTTTTATCAAAGCCAAAGAAATCGGGATTAAACCGATTATCGGAGTAGAAGTATATAAGGCAAAAAAAAGCCGGTTAGACAAACAGGCCCATGCTGACCATGATCAGCATCATTTAGTTCTGCTGGCTAAAAATCTTACCGGTTATAAAAATTTGCTTAAACTGGTAAGTAAAGCTTATTTGGAGGGATTTTATTATAAACCAAGGGTAGATTTCGAGGTACTTGATCAATACAGTGACGGTATTATTGCCCTTTCCGGTTGTTTAAGCGGAGAAATACCTTCACTGCTTTTGGAAAATCAGCCTTTATTGGCGGAAAAAACTCTGGAAAGATATGTTAAAACATTCGGCGAAAATTTTTATCTGGAGATTCAAAGACATCCAAAAATGGAGCAATTGGACAAAGTAAATAAGGATCTGATAAAACTATCCAGAAAACATGGAGTTCCTTTGGTGGCAACTAATGACGTGCATTATTTGGAAGGCGAAGACGCTTATGCTCAGGAAGTTCTACTTTGTATTCAGACCGGACGCGCAATTTATGAAAAAAACAGACCTCTTTCAATGTATGAAAATCCAGATTTTTATTTTAAATCTCCGGAAGAGATGAAAGGTACTTTTCTTGATTTGCCGGAAGCGATTGAAAATTCAATAAAAATAGCCGATCAGTGCAATCTTGAGATTCCCTACGGGAAGTGGATTTTACCCCATTTTGAAACTCCGGACAAAGAACCTGTAACCGAGTATTTAAAAAGACTGGTCTATGAAAAAATAGGCAGAATGATAAAAGAAGATGAGGCTTTGATTAAAAAAAGACTGGAATATGAATTGGATATTATAAATAAAAAAGGTTATGCAACATATTTTTTAATTGTGCAGGATTTTGTTAACTGGGCCAAAAAAAACGGAATCGCAGTCGGCCCGGGCAGAGGGTCTGTTGCCGGATCTTTGGTCGCTTACGTACTCGGTATTACCGACATTAATCCTATCGAATACAATCTGCCTTTTGAAAGATTTTTAAATCCGGAAAGACCGACTCCACCGGATATTGATATAGATTTTGCCGATGTCAGACGAGACGAAGTATTAAGGTATGTTACAAAAAAATACGGTGAAGATAAAGTCGCACAGATTATTACTTTCGGTACAATGGAGGCACGTTTAGCCGTTAGGGATGTTGCAAGAGCTCTTGGAATGTCATATTCCCAAGGAGACAGACTGGCTAAAATGATTCCAGCGGGAAAGCAGGGATTTCCAATGAGTTTGTCCGGCGCATTGGAAGAATCGGCTCCTTTAAAGTTAGCTTATCAGTCAGAAGAAGACACCAAAAAAGTACTGGATATTGCGAGAAAACTGGAAGGACTTCCCCGTCATGCATCGGTTCATGCTGCCGGAGTCGTTATCGCAGATAAAAATCTGACTGAATACGTACCACTGCAAAGAGAGTCAAAAGAAAACCGCGTCATAACCCAATTTGACATGTACTGTCTTGATTTAAATGCCGTATCAAATAATAAAGCAATTGGACTTCTAAAAGTAGACTTTCTGGGACTTCGGAATCTAACAATTCTGGAAAAAGCTATAGGTTATGCCCAAAAAACCGGAGAAGTAAAAATTGACATTCATCATGTTCCTCTGGACGATAAAAAATCCTATGAGCTTATTGCCAGAGGTGAAACAATCGGAGTGTTTCAGATGGAATCTTCCGGTATGAGGCGGTTGGCCAAAGATCTCAAGCCGACAAAAATGTCAGATTTATCAGCCATGGTCGCGCTTTACCGTCCCGGACCGATGGACCTGATTCCTTTATTTCTGGAAAATAAAAAAAATCCCAAAAAAGTAAAATATCTGCATCCTGATCTGCAGTCGATATTGGAAGAAACCTACGGGGTATTGGTTTATCAGGAACAGGTTATGGAGATTGCCAATAAGTTAGCCGGTTATTCGATGAGTAAGGCAGATAACCTGCGGATGGCAATGGGCAAGAAAAAAAAAGAACTAATGAAAAAAGAAAAAGAAAAGTTCCTGGAGGGTTGCGTTAATAACGGTTATAAAAAAAGCCTAGCAGAAAAAATATTTAATTTTATTGAAAAGTTTGCGGCTTACGGATTTAACAAACCGCATTCCGCCTCATACGGGTTAATCGCTTATTGGACAGCTTATATGAAAGCCAATTTTCCTGTCGAATTTATGACAGCTCTATTGTCTGCAGAGCTCCAGGGAATGGCAGGCCCCATGCGCGAAATAAAAATGGCACAGGCTTTGGAAGAATGCAGAAGAATGGAAATACCTGTTTTGCCACCGGATATAAATAAGTCAAAACTAAATTTTTCCATCGAGGGAAAATCCACGTCAAACGTGGCTAGGGCAATACGGTTTGGTTTGTCCGCTATTAAAAATGTCGGAGCTGCAGCGATTAATGCAATTCTAACTCCGCTTAAAGACGGTCCCTATAGTAGTTTCAAGGACTTTATTTACCGGGTAGATCTAAGAAGAGTAAATAAAAGGACTGTCGAAAGCCTGATTAAGGCAGGAGCTTTTAAACAATTTGCCAACCGTGCGACATTACTTTCCAACTATCCGAAAATAGTTAAAGAAATATCCGACTCGAAAGTTGAAACAGAAAAAGGCCAGTTCAGCCTTTTTGGGCAGGAAAATGCCAGCTTAAAAATTCTTGATAATTTTACACCGGTTGAAGATTTTGACGAAGATGAAATATTACAGATGGAAAAAGAAGTGATCGGTTTTTTAATCAGCAAGAATCCATTGCTGAAATTCGGAAATTTGATCAGGAAAAAAATAACCAAAAAAATAGGTGATATAAATCAGGAAGACGTAGATAAAACGCATATCCTGGCAGGCATTGTCAGCGGCAAAAAAATAATTAAAACCAAAAAAGACAGTTATGAGATGGCTTTTATCAATTTTTTTGACGAGACAGGCTCAATTGAATGTGTCGTTTTCCCCAAATTATTTATCAGATTAAAAGAAATATTGGCTATAAACAGGGTTATCTTATTAAAAGGAAAAATCAATGACCGCGACGGCAGGTTGAGTGTCCTGATCGATAATGCAGTGGATTTGGATAAAATCAGCGAGTATTAATTGTATTTGAAATTTTATAGAATAATTAAAGAATGAATAATAATCTGTGGTCGATAATTTCCAAAAAAAGGCATAAAATCAATGGTGGAGGTCATAAGGAATATGAGGACTATCCGGTGATTTTCAGTCCCTACAGCAGTAAGGATGTGCCAAAGAATCTTTTCAAAATTGACCAGAAGTTAAAAATAAAAGAAGTAGAAAATCCCGGACAGTTCAAAAGCAAAAAAAGAAATACAGATGATAAATTGCTGCTTGCAAGATCGCTTAATCTAGGGTATTATTTGATCATACCACTGCTTTTAGGGTTATTTTTAGGTATTTGGCTTGATAAGCTGTTTTCCAGCCAGCCATTTTTTTTGTTACTGTTGTTTGCCCTGGGAGTGGTAAGTTCTTTTTACAATCTTTGGAAAGTAGTTAAAATGAAGTAATCTATGCCAGAAATAAGCATTAAGGCCGAGCCGATTTTCCACTTTCTCAATTTTACTATAACCAATTCACTGCTACTTTCAGCAGTGGTTTTTTTTACTTTTTTTATACTGGCTGTTTTGTATTCAAATGAGTCTAAAAAATCCCAAAAAAATTTATATTATTATTTTGTAAATTTTATCCTTAAAAATATTTATCAACTCTTTCAAGCAATTCTGAAGGAAAAGAATGAATATTTTTTTCCGATTTTAGGTTCGTTCATGATTTTTATTTTATTCCAAAATTGGTTTGGCTTATTACCGGGCGTTGGAAGTATTTTAGTTACGGTAAACGAAGGGCAGGAAATTCACCATATTCCGCTTCTTAGAGCGAACAATGCGGATCTGAATGCCACATTGTCACTTGGGATTATTTCGGTATTACTGGTCCAGATATTCGGTATCAAATTCCTGGGATTCAAGGATTATATCAGGAAATTTATTAACTTTTCCAATCCGATCTCTTTTTTCACCGGTCTCCTGGAAATAATCTCGGAATTTTCAAAAGTGATATCATTTTCTTTCCGTCTTTTTGGTAATATATTTGCAGGGGAAGTGTTACTTGCTATAATAGCTTTTTTAATCCCGATTCTGGCGTCGTTCCCCTTTTTGGTGTTAGAAATTTTTGTAGGCCTGGTTCAGGCATTAGTTTTTTCAATGCTCTCAGCGGTTTTTTTGAGTGTTGCCATAAGCAAAGAACACTGATAATAAATTTTAAATAATGTGACCGGTATCACAGTATAAAAAATAGGAAGGTGATAAAATATGAATGGTGAAGCAGCACAATTAATAGCAACGGCTTTAGCAATCGGACTTGGAGCTATAGGACCGGGAATTGGAATCGGCATAATTGGCGGTAAAGCAGTAGAAGCCTTAGGGCGAAATCCCGAAGCGGAATCTGCCATCCGCACCACAATGATTCTTGGAATTGCGTTTGCCGAAGCAGTGGCGATCTACGCATTAGTAATTGCTTTAATTATAAAGTTTGTTTAATACCACTTCGCTATCAAAAATAAAAGTTTGATAGCTTCGAGGTATTATATGAATAGATTAATAATGTAGGTAATACCTAACGATGCTGTTTATAATTATTAAAGATTGATTACAGCTTAGTGGTATAACAAAGGATGGTGAATAGATATGACTATTGAAATGGTAAAATTATTAGCAGTGGCATTTGCCATTGGTGTTGGAGTTTACGGACCCGCCAGGGCAATAGGTGATATTGGTAAAACAGCGGTCGAAGCTCTTGGCAGAAATCCGGAAGCCGAATCCGCAATCAGAACAACAATGATATTGGCGATTGCCTTTGCCGAAGCAGTGGCTATATATGTATTGGTAATAGCATTAATAATTAAGTTCGTTTAAATTAGTAAATTCGAACTTCGAATTTAGGTTTTAGTTTCATATTTAATATGGAAAGTTTGGGAGTTGACATTAAATTATTAATAGCGCAAATCGTGAATTTTGCCTTATTCTATTATATATTTAAACGCTATATTGCAAAGCCGTTCTCGCGTTTTTTTAATCTTGAAGTAGAAAAAGAAAAAGAAAAAGAGATGATTCTGCAAAAATTAAAAAAGCAGGAGGAGGAATTGTTGAATAGGGAAAAGGTAATGAAGCAGAACTTAAAAAAAGAATCTGAAGTAGTTTTAAAAAATGCTAAATCAGAGGCTGAATTATTAAAAAAAGATATTTTATTAACGGCAAAGAAAGAAGCTGAGGAAGTAATTAATAAGGGAAGAAGACAGATAGAGGAAGAGCAGAATAAAATGCTGAATGAATTAAATGAAAGAGCCCTCAAGATTGCTCTAGTCAGTGTAGAAAAAGGTTTGACTCAATTTTTGACTGAAAATATGCAAAAAGAAGTAACAATTAATATTCTTAAAAATTTTAAGGTTAAAAAATGATAGCGACAATCAGCGCCGATATCAAGGAAGAAATTGATAATTATTTAAAAACAAAAACTAATCAGGAAAAGATAAGAGCAACCGTTATCTCTTCGTATAAGCTGTCGGCTGAAGAAATAGCCAAAATCAAAGCGTCTTTTGCGGTAATTAATAACCTTGAAGTTGAAAATCAAGTTGACAGATCGATCATGTCAGGAGTGATAATTAAGTATGGATCGTATGTCATTGACCTTTCGATCGCAGGCCAGTTAAATAAGTTCAAAAAATTATTTTATGAAATTGCTTGATCAATATTTAAGGGCGATTGAAAAAGATTCCAGATTTGCGCAGCTTAAAGGCAAGCCGGAAGAATTCGGGACAGTATCCGAAGTTAAAGACGGAGTAGCTGTGCTTTTCGGTCTCGATAAGATTGCGTATGGTGAACTTGTGGAATTCGAGTCCGGTTCTTTAGGCTACGTGATTGATCTTCCAGAAGACGAAGTAGGTGTGGTAGTTCTGGGAGATTATTTAAAGATCCGGGCGGGTGAACAGGTAAAAGCTTTGGGAAACACCTTATCGGTTCCGGTCAGCGAAGCACTTCTTGGCAGAGTTGTCAATCCTCTGGGTGAAGTGATTGACGGTAAGGATAAAATAAAAACGGATAAATTTTATCCCATCGAAAAAGTTGCCCCGTCAGTTGTTAAAAGAAAATCGGTCAACGAACCTTTGCATACCGGAATTAAGGCAATTGATGCGCTGATTCCGATTGGGAGAGGTCAAAGGGAATTAATAATCGGCGACCGTGGTACCGGAAAGACTACCGTCGCTCTGGATTCCATCATCAGTCAGAAAAACGAAAAAGTGGTTTGTATTTACTGCGGCATCGGCCAAAAAAATTCTAAAGTCGCAGCAGTTATAGAATTACTGAGAAAACACGAAGCTCTAAAATATACCGTAGTTGTCAACGCTTCGGCTGCGGATCCTGTGTCTTTGCAGTATCTTGCTCCCTATGCGGCCTGCGCTATCGCTGAATATTTTATGGATAAAGGCAAGGACGTCTTAATTATTTATGACGATTTAACTAAGCACGCCTGGTCCTACCGGCAAATTTCCTTAATTTTACGCCGGCCGGCCGGCCGCGAGGCTTATCCCGGAGATATCTTTTATTTACATTCCAGACTTTTGGAAAGGGCTTGCCGGCTTGATGAAAAATACGGTGGCGGATCGATAACCGCGCTTCCGATTGTCGAAACTCTGGAGGGTGATATTTCTTCCTATATTCCGACCAATATTATTTCTATTACCGACGGACAGATGTTTCTGGAAACGGATCTGTTCAATGCCGGTATCAGACCGGCTATTAATGTCGGTATTTCGGTTTCAAGAGTTGGGGGAAATGCGCAATCGAAGGCTATGAAAAAAATTGCGAGCAAATTAAAGTTGGAACTGGCACAATATCGGGAGATGGCGGCTTTTTCGCAATTTGAGTCTGAACTGGATGAAGAAACAAAAAAATTCCTAAACAGGGGCTCTAAATTAACCCACGTCTTAATCCAGAAACAAAATAAACCATATTCTTTAGCAGAAGAGATAGGGATTATCTGGGCAGGCAGCCGGGGATTTTTAGATACGGTATCCCTTAAGGATGTGGAAAATTTTGAAATCAGACTGCAATCCCTTCTTAAATCAAAAGGAAAAAAATTAATGGAGAAGTTAAACCGGGAAAAAGTTATCGGAGATGAAGACGAGAAAGAATTGGAGAAATTGGTTAAAGACACTTTAGGATATTTTAAAGCTTAGTAATTATAAATGATCGCTTGATATGACGTTTTTCGCACACCGATACCCTCTGAAGAGGGTCACCCTCGGTGATTTGCTCAAAACGTATATCTTCGCTTTTCTTTAACACGAATTTTTTATCGCAATAGAATAAAATATGAATATACGTCAGGTCAGGAAAAAAATAAAATCGATTTCCAATGTCAAAAAAATAACCAAAGCCATGCAGATGGTGTCAGCTATCAAAATGAAAAAAGCTCAACAATATGCGCTGGAAGGTAAACCCTACAGGGAAAATCTGGAAAAAATAATCAAAAAGATGGTTGATAGCCTGGATGTGAAATATTCCTCTCTTCTCACAGCCGAAGGTGTCGATACCGATAAAAAACTGGTTATCGTAATCAGTTCCAATAAGGGTCTATGCGGTGCTTTTCATTTTAATCTGTTCAGGCATATTCTGAGAAATATAGATATCCGGAAGTCGGATTTTATAACTTTAGGCAGAAAAGGTGCTTTATTTGTCAACCGGGCGGGCGGAACCATACTGGCTGATTTTTCTCAGTCCGATCAAATGGAGACGGTTTCAGCGGTATTCAGAACAGCTTTGGTAGCTTTTCTCGACGGTAAATATAAAGAAATAGTGCTTGTTCACAATAAATTCATCAATACTTTACGTTACGATCCGCTGGTAAAGGTAATTTTACCGGTGAAAATTGAAAATGTGCTGGGAGGAATAGTGAAAATCAGAACGGAATATATCATTGAACCGTCACCAGAGACAATTATCGATGCGCTTCTCAGGAGTTTTGTTGAAGAAGAAATCAGGGGAGCCATTAGCGAAAGCCTGGCAGCTGAACACTCGGCCAGAATGATCGCTATGAAAAGCGCAACGGAAAATGCCGAAGATGTGATTTATAACCTGACTTTTCTTAGAAATAAATTAAGACAGGAAAAAATTACCTATGAACTTTTAGATATGGTAACGGCCAAAGAGTCAGTAGAAACTGTGTAATACCGATCTACAGATGAAATGCGGATCTACCTGCCCGCAATGCTACGCATAGCGTTGCAGGCGGGCGGATATGCGGATAAATCCGTAAAATCCGAATATCCGCATCATCCGAATAAGATCCGTGGATCAGTATTATATTTTTTTATTTAATATATGAATCAAGGAAAAATAATTTCAATCAGGAATGTAGTTATCGACGTTCAATTTCCCGAGAAAGAAACGCCTAAGATTTATGATGCTTTGATCATCGAGGACAAAATTAGCGGAAAAATAACTCTGGAAGTGCAAGCCATTATCGGCCAGGGTAAGGTAAGGACACTAGCAATGGGAAATGTCTACGGACTCAAACGCGGCATGGAAGTGTTTAATACGGGTAAAGGAATAGAAGTACCTGTTGGTGAGGAAACTTTGGGCAGAATTTTTGATGTATTGGGCAATGTAATTGACGAAAAAGGCAAGATTACAATAAAGAAAAAAAGAGTTATACATCAGGCAGCGCCGACTTTAATTCAGCAGTCGGTAGAGCAAAAAGTTTTTGAAACCGGAATCAAGGTAATCGATCTCATTGCGCCTTTTATCAAAGGGGGAAAGGTTGCGGTTTTCGGAGGCGCCGGCGTCGGTAAAACCGTATTGATCCAGGAACTGATTCACAATGTGGCTAAGGCTCATCAGGGAGTATCGGTATTTGCGGGTGTGGGCGAGAGAACCAGAGAGGGAAATGATTTGTGGAACGAAATGAAAGAATCGAAAGTGATAGATAAAACAGCTCTGGTTTTCGGGCAGATGAACGAACCGCCGGGCAACAGACTGCGTGTTGCCTTGACAGGCGTAACTATGGCCGAATATTTCCGGGATGAAAAAGGAATGGATGTCTTATTATTCATCGATAATATCTTCAGGTTTGCTCAGGCAGGTTCGGAAGTTTCGGCACTGCTGGGGAGAATTCCTTCCGCTGTGGGTTATCAACCGACACTGGCTTCTGAAATGGCAGCCTTAGAAGAAAGAATCACTTCAACAAATCAAGGTTCTATTACATCTATTCAAGCCGTATATGTCCCGGCTGATGATTATACCGATCCGGCACCGGTAACAACTTTCGCACATTTGGATGCATCACTTTCCCTGGAAAGGTCCCTTGCAGAACAAGGCTTGTTTCCGGCTATTGACCCGCTATCATCAACTTCAAGGGCGCTGGATTTAGATGTGGTAGGAGAAGAACATTATAATGTAGCAAAAGGCGTATTGAAAACATTGCAGCGTTATAAAGATTTGCAGGACATTATTGCCATTCTTGGCATGGAAGAGTTATCCGACGAAGATAAATTAACCGTAGGCCGCGCCAGGAAAATTCAAAGATTTTTGACTCAACCGATGAATGTGGCAGAACCGTTTACCGGAAGACCGGGAAAATATGTTAGTATCGACGATACCGTCAAGGGATTCAAGGAAATTCTCGCCGGTAAGTACGACGATAAATCCGAAACCAGCTTCTATATGATTGGAAATATTGATGAGGTGAAATGAGATGGACAATTTAAATCTTAAAATAATCACTCCGCAAAAAGTAATTTTAGCTGAAATGGTTGAGTCGGTCAGCATTCCAACCTACAGGGGAGAAATTACAATACTACCGCACCACGTAAATCTTTTTTCCTTGCTTGTTGCGGGAATTGTCCGAATCAAATCAAGCAGTAAAGAAGATCATCTGGCAATCGGCGGCGGTTATCTGGAAACAGACGGAGAAGAGGTGAATGTATTGGTTTCTAAAGCTTACGGGCAGGACGAAATAGATCATGACATTATTTTCAGGGCGATAGAAAATGCAAAAAATATTCTCAAAATCTCCAAGGATAAAAAAGAAAGGGCAGAGGCCTCTATGTTACTTCGTCATTCGATAGTTAGTCTGAAACTTCTTAAGAAAAGAAGACACCGCACAACTACTGTATAATAAACCCATGCCTCTGATTATTGTTGAGTCGCCGACAAAAGCTCGAACGTTCAATCGTATCTTGAAAATAGCAAAAAAGGATGACTATTATGTTTTTGCAACAATGGGTCATGTCAGGGATCTTCCCGGAAATGAAATGGCTATCGATTTCAAAAATCACTTCAAACCTTCATATCAGATTATCGAGAAGAAAAAAAAAGTAGTCGGCGATCTTAAAGAGTTGGGGAAAAAATATAAAGAAATAATTCTGGCAACAGATCCGGATCGGGAAGGTGAGGCAATTGGTTATCATGCCGCTTATATATTGGGATTAATAAAAGAAAAATGGCCTACTTTTAGCCTAAAAAATGAATTAGGCTTAAAGAGAATAGTGTTTCATGAGATTACTCCACGGGCGTTAAACGAAGCATTAGAGAAGCCTGAACATTTGAGATTGTCTCTTGTTGCAGCTCAACAGGCACGGCGAATTTTAGATAGAATGGTGGGATACGAACTATCTCCGCTCTTATGGAAAAAAATGGGCAAAAACTGGTTATCTGCGGGAAGAGTCCAGTCGGTGGCTTTAAGAATAATTGTCGAGAGGGAAAAAGAAATCAGGAAGTTTAAGATTGAAGATTATTTTCAAATCATAGGCCATTTTTTAGATTCTGTTTCGGATTCCCTCCCTTCGGTACTTGAACCAGAAGAAACTGGAAAAATTCTGCGCGCTGAAGGGAGTCCTTCCTCCTCAACACCTAAAAAAAAAGAACCAATAAGGGCTAAATTAGTCAGCAAAGATAATATTCCTTATGAGCAAAAATTTATTTTAAAGTTGTTTGCCGGTGATTATCAATATACTAAAACCACAATTACATCCGAAGAAGTTGAGAGTTTAAAAAAGGATTTGCAATCGGATACATATGAAGTCAGTAATTTAAAAGAAGATATTGTTAGCAGGTTTCCGCCACCGCCGCACACGACTTCCCTGCTTTCACAGGATGCTTTTTACCGGTACGGCTACTCTTCAAAGCTGACAATGCGATTGGCTCAGGATCTGTACGAAAGAGGAATGATAACATATCATCGCACTGATTCATTTAATTTATCCACACAATTTGTCTTTAAAGCCAAGGATTATATTGCTAAGGAATTCGGTAAGAAGTATGCACTGGAAAAACCAAGGGGGTATAGGACAAAGTCTAAGATGGCTCAGGAAGCTCATGAAGCAATAAGGCCGACTAAACTTGACCCGAAAGCGGCTGAAAAATCCGGGGATAAAAGAATAACAATTAATCACAAACGGCTGTACAGTCTTATTTTCAATCGCGCCGTGGCTACGCAGATGAAAGAGGCTTCGATTAAAAATTTCACTATCTCATTAATGGGTAAAAAGAGTTATGTATTTCAATCCGAACTACAGCAAATTATGTTTGACGGTTTTTTGAAATTATTAAATCCGAATTTTGTGGAAAAAAATAATGAACTGCCCGACCTTAAAAAAGGAGATAGATTAAAGCTAAAAGAAATAGAAACCTCAGAAAATAAGACAAAGCCGCCGCCACGCTATAATGAAGCTTCCTTAATTAAAATTCTGGAGGAAAAAGGCATCGGACGGCCTTCTACCTATGCTCCAATAATAACTTTGATTCAGATTAAAAACTATGTAGAGAAAGATTTCAGACATTTTCTTCCGACTAAATTAGGGGAAGCAATATCTGACTATCTTTCGAGTTCGTTTGCGGATCTTTTTAGTCTGGATTTTACCGCCCAGATGGAGGGGGATTTGGATAATGTAGCCGAAGATAAACTGGATTTTATCAAACTTCTGGAGGAATTTTATGATCCTTTTCAGAAAGAATTGAAACTGAGGAAAGCAGATAAATCCGTAATTGACGTGGAAGAGGAAATCAAAGAAAAATGTCCAAAGTGCGGCTCAGCTTTAATAGTCAGATTTTCCCGGTTCGGTAAATTTATAGCCTGCAGTGCTTATCCGAAATGCAAATTTACCAAACCGTTTTTATATTTTGTGGCAGGAAAGATTTGCCCAAAAGACGGTGGAAAAATAGTGGTTCGCTTTACAAAATCCCGGAAAAAATTCTATGGCTGCGAGAATTATCCGAAGTGTGATTATTCGGCCTGGAAATGGTCGGATATTAAAAATCTAAATAATTCTAATGTCATTCCCGCGAAGGCGGGAATCCAGAAAAAAACACTATGATAGGGAGAATAAAAGGAAAAATAGTGGAAGTAGAAGAAAATATTGCTTTAATTGAGACAAACAGCGGTGTTTTTTATCAGGTTTTCATTACTCCCAGTCTACTAACAAAAAATAAACTTCCCTTTGAAATAACTATCTACACTTATCTTCAAGTCAGGGACGATGCCTTAGTACTCTTCGGATTTGAGACGAAAAAAGAGCACGATTTTTTCAAACTGCTTCTTTCGGTATCGGGAGTAGGACCAAAAACTGCTTTTTCAGTTATTTCTTTCTCCAAAGTGGATGAATTAATAAAAGCGGTTAAAGAAAATGAAAGCGGTTACTTTACCAGAGTTCCTGGTTTAGGAAAAAAAACCGCCATGAAAATTATTCTGGAACTGTCGCAAAGACTACAAAGCGAATTTAAACTGGAAAAAATGTATCTTTCAGACGATGATAAAACCGTAGTCGACGCATTAGTTTCTTTGGGATTTAAATCTAATGAAGCAAGAAATATTTTGTCAAAATTGCCTAAAAACTTAAGTCTGGAGGAAAAAATTAAGGCAGGATTAAAGTTGGGCATGAAACCTAGTATCTAGTATTTAGTATAAAGTATTTAGTATTAATCGCATTTCTTCTTTATACTAGATACTTAATACTTTATACTTCATTAAATTTTAAACTATGGCAAAAAAGAAACTAGTACTTACAGAAACAGAACTTAGGCCGAGTAAACTAACTGAATACATCGGTCATAAAAATATAGTCAAAACCCTTCGTTTATTTATTGATGCGGTTAAAAACAGAGGAACATCTACGGAGCACTTGCTTTTTTATGGCCCTCCCGGTATCGGTAAAACAACTTTGGCATATATTATTGCTCATGAACTTTCAGGTGACCTTAAAATAACTTCCGGCGCAGCAATAACTAAAGCCGGAGATTTAGCCGCAATCCTCACCAATTTGAAAGATAATGACGTTCTTTTTATTGATGAAATTCATAGGCTGCCAAAGCCGGTTGAGGAAATGCTTTATCCGGTGATGGAAGATTTTTCTTTGGACTTGATTATCGGTAAAGGACCGGCGGCAAGAACAGTCAGATTATCTGTTCCTCATATTACAATAGTTGGAGCAACAACTAAACTGGCATTATTATCAGCCCCTTTAAGAGACCGCTTTGGTCTTGTTTTAAGAATTGATTTTTATGAATTTAATGAAATTGTTGAGATTGTAACGCGGTCGAGTAAAATACTTAACATTCCGATAACTAAAGAAGCTGCTCAGGAAATTGCTAAAAGATCGCGCAAAACCCCCAGATTTGCAAATAGAATTCTAAAGAGGGCCAGGGATATGTTTGAGGTCGATAAACATAAAGTATTGGATGAAGATCTGCTTAAAAAATTATTCAGTTTATTGGAAATTGATAATAACGGTCTCACTCCGGTTGATAGGAAATATCTAAAATTAATTACAGAGAAATTTCAGAATTCGGCAGTTGGATTGGATACTATTGCTTTGTCGATGTCAGAAGATAAAAGAACTATCGAAGAATTCGTCGAACCATATCTGATGCAGATTGGTTTTATCAAAAAAACTTCAAGGGGGAGAGTGGTAACTACAAAAGGTCTGCAATATTTAGGTGTAAAATCTTCTGTTAAGCAACAAAAACTGGTATAATTCTTCAGTATAAAGTATCCGTTCTTTATAGTTCGAGTTTGTCGAGAACTTCTCGACTAATCGCTCGAAGAATAAATACAAAAGCTGATTGCCGCGGTGCTGAAATTTGGTATACAGGCAAGACTTAAAATCTTGTGGCGGCTAATCCGTCATGAGGGTCCGAGTCCCTCCCGCGGCACAAACAATTTATGAAAATAATGGAATAATATATTTTTTAATTAATTTTTTATCCAGATTAATAAGATCGTCTCCGAGAAATTTTACTCCTTGTGCTAACTTTATTAAATTTGATAATTTATTAATGTGTTGTTCCTTTAAACCAAAAGATTTATCACAAATAAAAGCATCAGGATCTAACTGCCAAATTGGTCGTGTAGCAGACCTTTTACTCAAATTTAATTCTAGTTGTTCAATCCGTTTCTTATGGATTATGGAATTTAAAATTGAAATATTTCTTAATTGGGGATTAACAATGTCTTCACTTATTCGCATTGCATCAACATTTCCAATTGCCGGTATTAAGGGGCACCCGGATGCAATTTTATAAACCTTTGGATATCACTTACTTATTAACAAGAGAAATTCAGATAATAAATTATCGGGTATTTTTGAATTTGAGTAAAACGGATTAAAATGTTGAGCATAAAGAAAATCTAATTTTATAAGCTCAAATCCCCAGTCACTAATTATGACATCAAAGATGTTAAATAAGTATTCATTAACTTTTTTTATTTGTAGATTCAATACCCATCTTTTCCTCAAAAATAGATTATCAAAAGGGGAGATTCTAGTACCTTCAAGCAACTTTCCCTTTTTATTTGAAATTAGCCATTCCGGATGGTTTTTTGCCAGAAGTGAATCAGCTTGGACTAAAAAAGGGGCGATCCAAATACCGGGCTTTAAGCCAAGTTTTTTAATACGCATTGCAACTTTTTTCATTCCATCAGGGAATTTTTGCTTACTTGAGGTTAACCAGTCTCCCATTTTAGTCCAACCGTCATCTATTAAAACATAATCCAATGGAATGCTTTTTCTATTTTTAGCAATCCAACAAGCATGATTTATTATAATTTTTGAATTAATATTTGTACCAAATGCATGCCAGGAACACCAACCCAATGGAGCCCTTTTTAACTTATTTTTGGGATTTATTATGGAAGATGTTTCTTTATTTTTAAAAGGGGAATAATTTCTGATTGGAATTTTATTTCTTGTTGAAATAACAGGGCTCCAGGATTGCCAACCTATCACTTTTATCATCTTTGTTATTTAAAATCTAATATTTCTTTAATCCTTAATATTATAAGAAGAAATTACTTCTTTAAATAGTCTTTCCAAAGAATCAATAGAATCCCTAAGAGAGTATTTTTTGGAATTGCTTAAAGCTTCATGACCTAATTTCAGGCAGAGATTTTCATTTTCGATTAATAAATTTAATTTATTGGAAAATCCATTATTTGAATTAACCAAATAACCGTTTTGATTATTATTTATGAAATCCTTTGGTCCCGGAGAATTAAAGGCAATGATTGGTAATCCGGCAGACATTGCTTCCAGAATTACAATGGCTTGCGTATCCATCTTACAAGGATAGGCAAAAATATCTGCCAAAGAATATATTTCCGGCAGCAATTCGTTTTCTACGCTTCCTAAAAATCTGCATTGATCATAAATTTTTAGGTTTTGTGCAAGCTTTTTTAGATTCTTTTTCTCCGGTCCGTCACCGGTGAGAACTAAGGTAACCGTGATATTAGATTTTAACTGACTAAATATTCTTAGTAATGAAGTTAGATTCTTTTCCTTAGATAATCTGGCGACACATAAAATAATTAAATCGTTTTTCCTTAGTCCATATTTTTTCCGTAATTCGCTTTTTGTTTTAGTATTAAATAACATTGATCTTCCGGCCGACCGTATGACTGTTATTTCAGTTTTTATTTTTTGTCTCTCCAGCAATTTTTTAATACTGGGAGTTTCTACAATCAGATGACTTGATTTATTTGCCAAAATCCTGACACTTCCTTTAATTAATAAAGGTAATAAGAGGAATTTTAATAATTTAGGAATATAAAATTGCGCGGTTTTTTCATATCTTGAATGATAAAAAAAAACGGCCGGACAATTAAAATATTTTGCAAGATTTAAGGCTAAATCTCCGATATATAAAGGATGATGAAAGTAAACAATATCATATTTTTTTGCAAGAATTTTAAGATTGTGAATTGTGGGAATAGGTAAAATAATCGGGTAATCCGGGGTTAGCGGGTTTGGCAGCGAAGGTATCCTGATGATTCCTGCTTCTTCTGTTTGATTTGGATGTTTTGGTGCGAGAACGGTAATCTGATGGCCTCTTTTTTCCAGTTCTTTTTTCTGCAATTCCAGGGTTAAAGCAACGCCGTTGATACTGGGAGAATAAGTTGCAGTGACAATTAATATGCGCATTTCACTACATTATAACTATTTTTGGTAAAATAAGAGAAACTGCCGTCCTAGCTCAATGGTTGAGCAGCGCTTTTGTAAAGCGAAGGTTGGAGGTTCGAGCCCTCTGGACGGCTCAAGTTGAAACCTTGAGGCCATAGTTCAACGGATAGAATGGGGACCTTCTAAGTCTCGGATGGCAGTTCGATTCTGCCTGGCCTCACTTTTTAAGAACTGTATTCTCCGCGAGAATTTAATGGTCTGTATAGTCGTGAATTATAATTAAACCTTCCAGCTTTCACCTCAACATTCCATTCCACATTTTTATTATGAGGCCCTTTGGTTGTGATTTTAGTTATTCCTTTATCTTTAAGTTTATTTTTAATCATGATTATTTTGTCAGAAGAAATACCTTTAACTCCACCAGCTATAATTGCCTGATCATAATCTGATATAGTTCCAAATTCTAAAAATAAATTAGACATAAGTTCATCAAAATTGCTTGTTTTAGTTATGTTTCCATAATCGTCAAAGATACAAAATGAATCTATTATAGGTACATGTGCGCCCGTTGATCTAGCTTCGTTCATTAAAGCTACTGCAAGACAAACATAAAGTCCAACAAATTCTATTGTGTCTTTTCTATTAATGGTTCTAACTTGTCCATAAGGGACTAAAACTGATTCACCTTTCATATCTCATATTATATCTGTCGTTTTGGTATATTTGGTATTAAGAGAAAGTAGATATAAAGTATAGACACAAACTTAAATTTTAACTACACCTGTGAGGTGTAAATATTAATTAGTTTTCGTAGACTAATTTAAATGAAGAATTTTTAATATTAAAGGTAACTTCCTCAAAAAAATTGAAAAAACCTGTCCGACCTAATAATGGTGTTTTTTGTTGTTCAGAGAATTGAATTTCAGTAGAAAAACTTAGTCCATCTGGTAAAATAATTTCAATATTGCGATGTAAAAATGAAGGGATTTCAACTCCTCCAATGCCAAAAACTCTTCTAGGCTCTCCTTTCTTAAAATTGATACCGACACTCTTAGCCATATCTACAGGAAATAAATTTACATCAGAACCTGAATCCACAAGGCAGCTAATATTATATGGACTTGTTTTGTGGCTAGGGAGATATTTAATTTTAAGTGATGACTAATTACACATTTCAGGTGTAACGGATTATCAGAATAGTCTAAACAAAAATTTTGTAGCATATAAGCCATTGATATCTTTTTTGACATTAGAGAGAATTTTCAAATATGCCCGGTAGAGATATCAAATTCGTGAATGGCGGAATATATCACATTTTTAATAAAACTATTGATAAAAGCAGAATCTTTGATGATGAATCCCTTACTTACTTATTTCTTGACCTTTTGAAGTACTATCGTTCAAGTAAGTCTGTTATTCGCTATTCAAACTATAAAAAGATGCCATCTGATTTAAAAGAATTTTACAATCAACAAATCATAATCAGAAAATATTTTTTTATTGATCTCTATTGTTTCAATATAATGCCGACTCATTTTCATTTGCTAATTAAACAAAATAATGAGGGAGGTATTTCACATTTCATGTCGGACTTAATAAATTCATTTACGCGTTTTTATAATATTAAATTTGATCATCATGGATCACTTTTTTTTAAGCCATTTAGAGCCGTACATGTTCGGACAGAGGAGCAATGTAAGCATGTTACCAGATATATACATTTAAATCGGTATTCGTCGGGATTGGTTAAAATAATTGGTGATATTTTCATTCGTCCAGACTCATCACTTCCTCGTTATAGCAGTATTGATAAAGATGATTTAATCGAAAAAAAATTTATGCTTAGTTTATTTGGTAATGATATATTAAGATACAAAAAATTTATACTTGATCAAGCCGATTATCAAAGGTCCTTAGAAAGGCTCAAATATATTAAAAAATGGCTTTAGACATTTTTGAGATGTTCCTATGCTCCGTTACACCTGAAAGGTGTAAAATGGTGGAGGTATACATTCAACCTTAAATTAAAAAAATATATGGCAAACCGTGTAGAGATACAGAATATTACAAGGTATTTACAGTCAAAAATTCTGCAAACATATTCTACGTTAAAACTTTCATGCGGATATGCGGAAGATGCGGCAAGGTTATTACGGGGATGGTTGTACCGTACTGGTGAAGAGTCATCGGAATGGGGATCGTGTTATAATGTTGCTGTTGCCCGTTTAGAAAAATCTCGAAGCGGTCTAATTATTGATGTAACTTCACAAGAATTCATTGCTGGTAAAGTTAGTATTGTATTTAATACAAAACAAACAGCATACGAAATAGAACTAAAATTCGGCATTCCCGGTTGGAAACTTATTCAAACTTATTACAAAAAAGGCGGTCTCTATGTACCTGACAGAATTACTTTCTAAACAAAATCATTTCTGTCACTCAAAAATAAACTACAAATTAATTCCATTCCGGGATGTCTGGACTTACTGCTGTAAAAGAGGTTTCACAAAATGAAAAAAATAATAACCCCATTTATCCTTGCTGTAATTAGAAAAAATAAGAAATATCTTTTAACTAAAAGGCTTGAGATTGATAAAGAAGATTATAAGGAATTTCTTGGAAGGTGGTAAAGAAGCTATAAAACCTTCTCTTTAATAGAGAATTAGTTGTACCCTCCTAATCTTACTTCTCGCCTTTTTAGTTATATTCGAACACGGCTCGAAGAGCGATTTAAGGACGACACAAGAATCGCTAATCCTCATTCTTCGGAAAGCGATTCTAGTGTCGGGGAGAGGATTTGAACCTCCAATCCTTTTTAAAGGGAACTGGCACCTCAAGCCAGCGCGTCTGCCAATTTCGCCACCCCGACTGAATCTAATTGACTAGTCTATAAAGTTAGAAAGTTGCAAAGTTAATAAAGCACTAAACTACGATTCTGGATGCGCTTCTCGACAAGCTCGAAGCTTACCAGAATGAGACTAATTACCGATCTAAACTTTATAGACTTTCGACTTTAGACTTGATGGACTTATTATACTATTTCCGTTTAATTGTGTAAATGTAGGGGAAATATAAGAAAGCGGCGGGCGGGTCGTCGACTATGATCTTCTGGAATTCCAGATAGAATTTTTTTCTTTCATCAATAACACTCGTATTTCTGGCTTGTTCCAACAGTAAATCAATCTTGACATTTTTATAATTTCCGAGATTTCCCTGAGGCTGGGTAGAGTGCCAGAAAAAGTACTGGTCAGGATCAACAGGAACATTCCAGAAGGCTAAGAACAGATCAAAATTATTTGGTTTTTCGGACGACACCAGTTTCAACTTAACCGGAAGACCTGCTGCATCAAGGTTTTTTGAGATCTCCTCTGCATTATCTAAATAATCATAGTACGTAAATAAATTTAATTCGGCTGAATTTGATGAGTTTCGCGATTTTTTTAATATTTTTTCAGCTGCAACCGGATCAAAAACCGGATTTTTAAGATTAGAATTATAAGCCCAGGAAATAGGAGTAACCGGTCCGAAAGCAACTTCTCCAAATTCATCTAATTTACTTCCATCCACTGCCATGATTATTGCTTGTCTGACGTCTTTATCCCTAAGAAATTCATTGTCAAAGTTAAAAAATAAGGTCATGAGTCTCGAGTAATCAACTGTTTTGGATAAGGTTGAATTTCTCCAGTTCTTAAAATTGTCGGCAACACTTTTTTTACTGACAGTCATCTTATTGATTTCACCTCTTTTATAAGCATTTGTTATTTCGGCTTCGTCCTTATAAAATTTATAGACTAATAAAGGCAGATCTTTTTTGTTGGGATTCAAGGTTATCTCGGAAATATTGCCGAAATTCAATTTTAACCTGTCTACTTTGTATAGTCCCGCAATACCCTGTAATGGAGTTTGAATAATGGCTTTTTTTAAATAAGTCGGGAAAATTGGCAAAGCCTTGCTAAGTTTAAAGTAAATTGTTTTGTCATCGATCACTTCGGTCTTAATATCTTTAAAATCATAGTTAATATCATGCGCGCTGAATTTTTTCCCATTAGACCAGATTAAATTGTCCCTCAGATGAAAGCGGTATTCTTTACCGTCTTCTGACACTTCCCAATTGGACGCTATTGCCGGAATAAATTCACCTTTTTCATTAATATATAAAAGTCCGTTGGAAATTTTTGACGTAATTTCATCTGGGAGATTATTAAAATCATACACTCCAAGTAAACCAATCACTTCTTTTTTAGTCAGAAAAAAAGTTGAGATATAAGGAGCAAAAGATATTAAAGTTATTATAAGTAAAAAACTTAAAAAAAAACTTAAGGCAATTATCCGTAAATTTTTTTTTATAAATTCTGCAGTTAGCCAATAATAGTACCGGAAAGTTTTCTTTAGGAACATTATTTAACAAACAAGTTAATGATTGAAACCAGGAAGAAAAGAACAATAAATAAAACAGTAAGTCTCAGAGTTATTTTTTCAATCCCCCTGCGGGTTTGAAACATTTCGCCGCCGCCGCCGCCCCAAGCGCTGCCAAGACCGGCTCCGCGTCCCTGTATAAGAATTAAAACGACTACTAAGATGCTAAGTATAATATTTGCGATTAAGAGAACATTTTTCATAGTTCGAGTACCCTCACTATGATCCTGAGTTTATCGAAGGATCATATTAACAATTCCAACAGTTTAATTATAATCGATAAAGAGACGGAAGACAGCGCAATATTCAAAAGATAATTAACATGAAAAGACTTTAAAGTTAAACCATAGAGAACAATTCCCTGGAAGTCCCAGGGTTTAATCTGAACGAGTGAGAAACGGGTAATAAAAACATAAAAAAGAATAAAGTATAAGATCGAAGATAATAGGCCTAAAGTAAGAAAGTTAATCGGCAGGAAAATAATCTTGCTGATTGGTACAACGAGGTAGTAGAAAAGCGCCACAAGTAAGACAGTTTTTACAAAAATATCCGGATTAAAGTTAACCTTAAAACCATCATTCCAAAAAGAGGTTAAAAAAAGTGCTACTGCGGAAAAAATAAGCATTCTTGTAATTCTCTTCATAGATTCTGGACGCGCTCCTTCGTCGCTTGCCAGAATGACGTCACTCTGGGGAGCGAAGCGACTCCAGAATCTATTATAACATTAGGTATTTGTGTCTTAAAAGAAGGTGATATTTGCGCGCGAAGCGGTGAGCTTCATCCCTCAGCGCCCGGACTAAATTAAAACCTAAATTGTTAAATGACGGGCGAATTATTACAAGTCTGTCCGGGGAATCAATTACAAGACGGTCAGGATGTTTGGCTATACCGATTAAAGGAATTGACTGGTGCACCCTGAGAGTGTAAAGGACTTTTTTTACAGTTAAGACTTGGGGAGTTCCGCCGTCGACAATTATTAAATCTGGTATAGGCCAATTCTGATTGAATCTTCTGTAAAAAATTTCCCCAAGCATTTCAAAATCGGATTTTATTGTCAGACTTTTAATCTTAAAACGCCTGTATTGGGAGTTATCAGGCATACCATCAGTAAAAACTACCATCGAAGCAGTCGCATCCTTTTGCAAGAGATTGCTTACGTCATAACACTCAATTCTCTGAAGACTTTGTAAAGAGCCAAAGTACACCTTTAAGGTGTCTTTTAGCTTGTTGACAGACTCTGAAGACCGATTATAACTTTTAGCAATATCTGAGGAAAACTGGGTTTGATTGATGAGCTGTTCAAAACGTTGGATATGATTCCGTAATAATAATGCCTCTTCAAATTTTTGTTCTAAAGAAAGCCTTCTTAATAATTTGTACGAATCTTTTAGAACTAATTCTACGTTTCCGCGTAAAATTCTTATTAACTGTTTAATATTAAATCTGTATAATTTTTTTAACTCTGATTTACGGATTGTATCTTCAATTTTAGAAATCTCATTGGGGCAAGGTTTGCATAATCCTATTTTAGAATAAAAACATGGCCTTCCGGTAATTTTTGTCTGCCGGCAAAAAGGAAAAAGTTTTCTGGCTGTGCTCAGAATTTTTTCGGCATCATGTTTGGAAGGGAAAGGTCCGAAATAAAGGGATTTTTTGTCGTTTTCCCTTCTAATAGTAAAGACTTTCGGAAAATCTTCTTTTACTGTAATTTTTATATAAAGATAACTTTTGTTATCTTTCCAGCGGGCGTTATATTTGGGTTGATATTTTTGAATCAGGGTTGATTCAAGAAGGAGTGCTTTAAATTCCGAGTCTGTAAGAATATATTCCAACTGATTGCTGTTTTGAACAATTAGAGCTTCTTTAGGATCAAGTTTGGCATTTTCAAGGTGAGAAAGAATTCTTGATTTAATTGAGATAGCCTTACCCACATAGAGAATCTCGTCGTATTTTTTAAAAAAATACACTCCGGTTGAAGGAGGAAGGGAGAGTGCTTCTTTTTTAGTCAGGTTGATAGTCATAAATTGTTCTCTACAAGCTCGAACAACAAGTCATTTAGTTAGTTTTCTTGTTTTACGAATGATAATTATAAGAAAAGCAACACCTGTTACAAAAGCAAGAGATAGGCCGATCACTAACGAAAGTTCATAATAAAACGGTATTATTGTAAATTGTACATCTGTTACTTTGTTACGGGGAAATTCTATGCTAATTGCTCCCTGAGATTTTTTGTTTTTTTCTCTGGCGTTATAAGTAAACTCAAATTCTTTTTTTTCGTATGGCGCAAGCACTCGTAAATCTAAAATTGAAGGATTTATATCTATATTAGTACCTTCAATTTTTAGCGGTTTTAACCATAAAAAAACATTACCCGTGTTAGTTAATTTAAACTTGGCTTTATAAACCCGGTTATCATTAATTTTGGTTGGCATGGGATCATTCTCAACCTTTAAAGACTCTATTTCCTCCGGTATTTTATTGCTGGCCGTAATTGAAACATCCCGCGAGTCGCCGACCTTATACGTTCCGGCAGGCAAAGGATATTCAGGATCTTTTCCATGGATAGCAAAAGTTATATGGTTCAGATCGAACGAGGAAAAATAATCTATTCCTGATGTATTTTCCCAGGTCGGATCCACCTGTTTCCAGAGCTCGGATTGGGTGTCGTAATACTCTGGCCAGGAATGGAGAATATCTGACACAAGCGAGATCGGTCTTAACTTGGGATCCTGGGAAAAACCAAAGCCTTCTATTTCTCTAGCATAAATTTTTTTATTTCGAGCTAATGCTACAAATAAGTCAGTAAATTCCATGCAAACTGCATTGGAGGGATTTTTTAAAACTGCATCAGCTCCGAGTCTTTTATTTTCAGACTCAATTTTTTTGTAGTTATACTTTAATTTATAATTAACCATGTCGTATATCGTTTTCGGCTGTGCTTCAATAATACTAAGTAATTTTTCATCCGAAACTTTCCAGTATTTTGTCTCAGAAAGAAGGTAATTTTTTTGCAGTTCGAACGCATTCCTGATCTGTGGAATTATTTCTTCACGCGGTTTGGAAAAAACCGAGATCACACCGCTGAAAAGAACTGTCTTAGCTTCTTTAGGATTTAAAAAATACCTCCCCATATAGTTTCCGTCTACATCAGTAAAAACTTTGGCAGGAATGGGATCTATATTATCCAAATAAATTTTTTGGTAGAGAGTATCGGGCGGAAATGCAATATCCGTATAGACGGGAATCAATTTGTCGTTTTTAAGATTATATGTCAAATCAGTCTTGTAGTACTGTATATCCCCGAAGACAGCATAAATTGTTTTGGTTGTCGGGTTTGTCCAGGTTATAGTTCCGGAAGAAAGGGAGTCGGGCTTGGGTTTGGCTATCGAGATTTTTTTATCTGTGCCTGCAGGTAAATGAACATTAATTGTATAGTTGCCATTCTGCCTATTTTCAACTGTCGGAATAATGACTTCCCAGACATTACCGTTGACATTAAAAAGATTTTCCTGAGTAAACTCCAGGTAGAAATTATTTATACTGTTTTTACCCACATTCGGGTTGGAAAAGTCCAGAGTAATTTTAGTGGTTGAATTGACGGAATCAATTTCAGGTTTTATACTTCCCTTATCGTCTGAAGCTTTTACATCACGGATTGTGAAACTTTTGGGAAAGCCGATGGAAAATTGTTTTACATAGACATCGGTCCGAAAATTAGTTACTGAAACGGTAAATTTGACCTTAGTATTGAGCCGGTTTTCTGTCTCGCTCAGATAGTAATCAACCGTGTAGTCGCTGCTGTAATCGGCAGCGATTACGTTAGTAGTTAATAGTAAGTAGTTAGTAGCTAATAGAAAAAAACAAAAAAATTTAAAAAAAAAGGTCTTCATTTATTTATTTTACTCAATTAGTTCTGTTATTTTAAACGATGATTTTTGGAGTGAAGAATCCAGTGAAACGTAATACGCTAAGCTAGATCCTTCGCTAATCGCTCAGGATGACAAACGCTTTAAATATTGGCCGGTATAAGATTTTTCTTCTTTCAGGATCCCGTTTTTTTCTCCCTGGTAGACAATATGTCCACCTTTGTCCCCACCCTCAGGCCCGAGGTCAACGATAAACTGGCAGTTTTTAATAATATCGATATTGTGTTCGATTACCAGGACCGTATTTCCGCGGTTCACTAATTCTCTAAGAGCACGAAGAAGAATTTCAATATCATAAAAATGCAGACCTGTTGTCGGTTCATCCAAAATATACATGGTATTACCTGTTTCGCGCTTTGAAAGTTCGTGCGCCAGTTTTATTCTCTGCGCTTCTCCTCCGGAAAGAGTTGTTGCAGGTTGTCCCAGCTCCAGATAACCAAGACCGACATTTTTCAGAAATATTAATTTTTGATGAATTTTGGGATGATTGCTGAAAAAATCGTTGGCTTCCTCGATGGTCATTTTTAAAATGTCATATATTGTTTTGTCTTTAAATTTAACCTCTAATGTTTCATTGTTGTAACGGTGCCCTACACAAATGTCACATGTTACATAGACATCGGGTAGAAATTGCATCTCTATTTTGACAACTCCCGCTCCCTGGCATTTTTCACAGCGTCCCCCTTTCAAATTAAAAGAAAATCGACCTTTTTTATAGCCCTTCATTTTTGCATCTACTGTCATGGCAAAAATTTCCCTGATTTCGTCAAAAAACCCCACATAGGTAGCCGGATTTGACCTGGGTGTCCGGCCAATCGGTGACTGATCGACCAAGTAAACCCTATCAAGGTATTGATGACCTTCCAAACGTTCAAAATACCCCATTTTATCCTGATAAAAACCGTCCAGATAATATTTAAGAGCGGGATAAAGAGTTTCAACTATCAAAGTTGATTTGCCTGAACCGGAAACACCGGTAACCGCTATCATATTGCCGAGCGGAAAACGGGCCGTAATTTTTTTGAGATTATATTCGGATGCGCCTACTAATTTAAGTTCACCTTTTTGTTTATTGAGAGGCTTAGCTTCAAAATGAATCCGTTTTTTTCCGGAAAGAAACTGTCCGGTTAAGGATTTAGATGAGGCTATTAAATGTGGTAAAGATCCGGAAAAAGTAACCCTGCCTCCATGTTTCCCGGCAAATGGACCAAGTTCAACCAGATAATCAGCCGCTTCTATTGATTCCCTATCGTGTTCAACTACTAAAATAGTATTTCCCAATTCTTTGAGATTTAACAGAGTTTTGATTAGGGCATTTACATCTTTAGGATGAAGACCGATAGACGGTTCATCGAGCACATAGAGTACGCCGGTCAGACCCGTGCCTATTTGTGAGGCGAGTCTGATCCGCTGCAGCTCTCCACCGGAAAGTGATTTGGCCTGACGGGCCACTGTCAGATAGGCAAGACCAACATTTTGCAGGAAAGTAAGCCTGACAATTATTTCTTTGAAAATGGACACTGAAATTTGTTTTTCATATTCGTTTAATTTGAGTTTTGTTTGATCAGAATAATATTGAATAAGTTGTTCGACAGACATATTGGTAATATCGGAAATACTCCTTTCATTTATTGTTATCGCAAGAACTTCGGGTTTTAATTTGTAGCCTTTGCAGCTGGAGCAAATTTCCTCCTTCATATATTTCTGAATTTCCAGCGAGGAAAATTCTCCTTTGGCGTCAAAGTATCTCCGTTCCAACTCGCCGACAATTCCGGAAAAATTTTCATAGATAGCGGTTTCTCTTCCGAATCTGTTAGTTCCCATAACGCGATAAATCTTATCCGTTCCATAGAGCAGATGTTTTAGTTGTTTCTCATTTAATTGTAAAATTGGTACATCTAAATCGATTCCCGCTTCGACAGCAACCTGCTTTATCAGACGGACATACCAGGTTTCGGCAAAAAAGAATTTGGAAAAAGGAACGATTCCGCCTTCATTAATACTCAGGTTTTTGCTGAGAACTCTTTCAGGGTCTACCTTATAAAGTGTTCCAAGTCCCTTGCAGGTTTCACAGGCACCCAGGGGAGAGTTAAAAGAAAAAGAGCGGGGTTCGATTTCCGGTAACGAGAGGTTGCAGTTTGGACAGGAAAACTTTTCCGAAAAAAGATGTTCATTAAAAATGACTAGTCCATCGGATAAATTAGTGGCCTGCTCAACATCGTTAGTCAGCCGGCTTTTAATATTGGCCTTAAAAATAGCATTTTTAAAATCTTTGTAAGAGAGTGAAACCGAATCGATGGCAACATCGATAGAATGTTTATTTGTCTTAATAAGACTTATTTCTTCATTTAAATTAATAATTTTTCTGTCAATTCTTGCCTGATTAAAACCCTTGGATCGCAGATTATCCAGCAAATCCCTGAATTCACCTTTTTTTTGTCTGACAATAGGGGAGAGCAATATAAACTTGTGAGGCTTTATTTTGTCGGATGATAAAGTCTCTTGTATTAAGGTAATTATTTTTTGTACTATCTCATCGACTGATAATTTTGTAACTTCCCGGCCGCAGTTGGGACAATGCGGATGTCCGATTCTGGCAAAAAGCAAACGCAGATAATCGTAGATTTCTGTGATAGTGCCGACAGTTGAACGGGGATTGTGGGAAGCGGTCTTCTGATCGATGGAAATGGAAGGAGAGAGTCCTTCGATCAAATCTACATCCGGTTTATCCATTACACCTAAAAACTGTCTTGCGTAAGCGGATAAAGATTCAACATACCTTCTTTGTCCCTCGGCATAGATTGTGTCAAAGGCCAGGGAAGATTTTCCTGAACCAGAAACACCGGTTATTACAACAAATTTATTCTTGGGAATGTCAAGATTAATATTCTGGAGATTGTGTTGGCGGGCACCGCGGATTTTAATAAAATCATTCATAAAGTGTTGTTTGATTCTGGAGCCGCTTCGAAATTCATCGCTCCCCAGAATGACGATTAGGATTCTTTCAATTCATTAACTTTGTCCCTTATTTTAATGGCAAACTCGAAGTTAAGATCTTCCGCCTGTCTTTTCATTTCAAGCTCCAGTTTTTTTACAGTTCTTTTTTTGTCGTAAGGTGTCAGTGATTCGGTTTTAATATCTTCCAGAACTTTTGACGTGTATTCGGTTTTTCTGTCATTAAACATAGAAGCCCGTTCTCCCTCAATAATTTTCTCTCTCACAGGTTTATAAATAGTTTTAGGTTCGATATGGTGTTCTTGGTTATATTTGTTTTGGTAGGAGCGTCTGCGGTCTATCTCTTCGACCGCGCCTTTAATTGATTTGGTGATTACATCCGCATACATTATTACTTCACCGGTTATATTCCTCGAAGCTCTTCCCATTGTCTGTATCAGCGAAGTTTTTGATCTTAAAAATCCTTCCTTATCAGCATCCAGAATAGCAACCAGAGAGACTTCCGGCAAATCCAATCCTTCTCGCAAAAGATTAACTCCGATTAAAACGTCAAATTCATTTTTTCTCAGATTATCCAGAATGTCGGATCGTTCTAGAGTTTGAATATCCGAATGTAAATAACAGGCGCGGATTTTTCTCTCCTTTAAGTATTCGGTTAAGTCCTCGGCAATTTTTTTCGTTAAGGTTGTAACTAATATTTTCTCCTTGTTTTTTACACGCTCCTCAACTTCCTTAATAAGATCCTGTACTTCGTTTTTCGCCGGTCTTATAATAATTTGAGGGTCCACGATGCCAGTTGGACGAACAAGTTGCTCCGTTACACCTGAAAGGTGTAACGGATTGCTACTGCCTGCTAATTTTGTTTCCCACTCATTTGGTGTTGCCGAAACATATATTAAATGCGGTACTGAAGGATAAAATTCGTCAAATCTCAATGGCCGGTTGTCATAAGCTGCATTTAATCTAAAGCCAAAATCGATTAAAGTTTTTTTTCTGGCATGGTCTCCGTTATACATTCCTCTCAACTGGGGAACAGTCATATGGGATTCGTCAATAAAAACCAGAAAATTGTCTCCGTAAGCCTGTTTAAAATAATTAAGCAGGGAATTAGGCGGATCTCCAGGCTTTCTTCCGTCAAAGTAGCGGGAGTAGTTTTCTATTCCATTGACATATCCGACTTCCTTGATCATTTCCAGATCATAATTGACTTTTCTGATTAATCTTTCGGCCTCGATGGTTTTATTTTGGGCTTTAAGAATTGCAGATTCTTTTTTTAAATCAGTTCGAATCTGCGCTTCGGCTGATTTGAAAAGATCCGGATTCATTAGATAGTGCTTAGCAGGATAAATAATAATATATTTTAATTGGGTCGATATGGTAGCCAATTCAACACCCGAGGTTGAATTGCCTTTTGTGACGATCACTTTGCCACTTAGTGGCTCAAATTTAATTATTTCGTTTATTTTTCCTTTTTTTTCGGTCAATCTGTAACCGAAGTCTTCATAAGCCGGGTAGATGTCCATGTAGTTACCGCGGATGCGGAAAGTTCCTCTTTTAAATTCAAATTCAGACCGGTCATAAAGCAGTTCAATCATTCTTCTTGCAATTTTATTCCAATCGGCTGTTTCTCCGATTTTTATTTCTGCAATGAACTTACCATATTCGACAGGTGAGCCGATGTTATAAATGCAAGAAACAGAAGCAACCACGATAACATCCTTTTGAATAAGAATATTGGTCGTTGCTCTTAATCTTAATTTGTCGATTAGTTCATTAATCTCTGCCTCTTTTTCGATATATGTGTCAGTAGTCGGAATATAGGCCTCGGGCTGGTAAAAATCATAGTAGGAGACAAAGTAGGAAACTTCATTTGTCGGGAAAAAATCCCGCATTTCCTGGTAAAGCTGACCGGCCAAAGTTTTATTATGGGAAATAATCAATGCCGGCATATTAAGATTCTGGATGACATTTGCCATGGTAAAAGTTTTTCCGGATCCTGTGACACCAAGCAAAACCTGATTTTTTAGATTGGATTTAATTCCCTGAGTGAGTTTTTCTATTGCCTGTGGCTGATCTCCGGTTGGTTTAAATCGGGATGAAAGTTTGAACATAGTCTGAATGTCATTCTAAACCCGTTCGACAAGCTCAGGGTAAACTGAGTGAAGAATCTAGTTTCGCGTTTCTAATTTGATTAGAATCACTTCGTTAGATCCTTCGCTAATCACTCAGGATGACAAAAAAGCAACCTTACATTTTAGCACTATTTTTTACGAAAGTCACTCGCACAAGATGATTCTGTCCAAGTAGAAGAGTTTTCTGCGTTACCATTCAGATATCGATCGATACCAATATGGTTAGATAAGCTAAGAAAAATCTGCATGTCAACTATGAGTGGAATATAAATAACCTATGTTGCTCGGCCGTGATCGAATAGATTACACTTGAATCATATACATTTAACTAAATGTTGCGATCGTAACATATGATTAAATGATAAAGTAAATTTACAAATCCGCTTTAATCTATTAATAGATTAAAGCAAGAAGTAAAATATCATTATAACGATATTACAGGGTTTCTTTGAAGAAATTATTCCAAACGTCAGTATCTAAATCCTTTTTTAATTCATCGCGAAACTGATCTACAGCAGACTTAAGTTCTTCTAATGTTTTAAAATTATAAGCTCTCAATCTTTTCTGCAACATGTCTTCGGACACTCTTTTTCCTTCACCCTCCCCTTTCAAACCATTGAAATACGTATACAGAAAAACTAACGAATTTGCCAAAGAAAAAGCAACTCTCTCACGAGGTAAAATAGAGTACACCTCAGGCGAAGTAGTTCTATCTTCATGTATAAAGTAGTATTCTAAACGCTTAGTCGGAGACATTTTTTTAGGATTTTCTTTCATTAAACGGTTTAAGAATTAAACTAATAAGTTGTTTGCGGTGGTTCGGATCTTTTAGTACATGGTAAGCAGGGGGAGCAATAGAAACAATTATAATTCCAAGCACTATTGGTAATAAATATTTATCGACGTCGGGGATGAGGTTGCCAAGATAGTAGCCAGCTAGCGTTAAACCAACTCCCCAGATTAATCCTCCAAAAACGTTGTAGGAAATAAAGGTTTTGTAATTCATACTTCCGATTCCGGCAACGATAGGGGCGAATGTGCGAATCATCGGCATAAATCTGGCAATAACAATCGTTTTCTTTCCGTATTTTTCGTAAAATTTTTCCGCCTTCATCAGATTATCTTTATGAAAAAGTAGAGAGTCTTTTTTCTGAAAAAGATTTCTGCCGACTTTATGACCGAACCAATACCCGACAGTGTCACCGGCTACTGCTCCAATAAAGCAGAGAACTGCCAGAATTTTTATATTAAATATGCCCTGCGATGCCAGGAAGCCAGCGGTAAACAGCAGACTGTCACCCGGTAAAAAAAAACCGATGAACAATCCTGATTCCGCGAAAACAATTGCAAAAATTCCCAAGTATCCTATCGCGGGAAGCAGTTCCAATAAATCAAAATGCATAATATATTTTATACTAAAATAGCTTGTTGTGACCCCAAGCGGATTCGAACCGCTGTAGACAGGCTGAAAACCTGCCGTCCTAGGCCACTAGACGATGGGGCCAGTATAAATATTAAATGTTAAAGATTAAATATTAAAAATAAAGACAGAGTTATTTTAGCAAAATTATATCGAAATAACAACGATTCTGGGCAGGCCAGAATGACGAAGAAGATTTATTTAAATTTATTACGGAGTTCTTCGAGGATGTCGCGGGCGATGTCTTTACCGCCGAGGCCGAAGGCAAGGCCACCTGCCAGGGCTAGCATTACTACTATTCCCGTAAATAAAATCCTGACAAGATCCTGCGCCACGCCCAGCTGGTTCAAAACAACAAGAACGGTAAAAAAAACTATTACCCATTTAGTAAAGACAGAAAGAGTGTTAGCGGAAGTTGTCCCGATTGTCTTGACGCTATGTTTAACCAGATCGTAGCCAAGATTGGAGGCAAGCAGGCCGACAAAACCGATTACAACCGCAACCAAAACATTGGGTAGATAAAATAAAAACTGATTAATAACTAATGTTGCTCTTGAAAGATTCCAGACTTCGAGGGTCGGGATTAAAAACAGAATTACTACAGTCCACTTGAGAATTTCCGAGAGAACCTCTAACCATATTTTCACTTCTGTACGTTTCATTAATTTCATCTTTTCCAGCACTCCGTCGATCCGTGCAAAAGACAGAATAGACAGAAGAGTCCTTTTAAGTAGGGTAGATAATAAAAGTCCTACAATTAAAATTCCCAAACCGGTAAAAAAATTGGGCAGGAAAACAAAAATATTTTGTAAAAAATTCCAAATGATACTATTTATTAATATAAGCATATTTAGATTCTTCACTCCGGTTCACTCCGTTCAGAATGACGGAGGGAACGCAACATTTTCAAAATGCTTTAAATTGTTAACTGTTAAATCACCATTAATTACTATAGATATTACGTCTAAGGAAAGTTTATAATTTTTATAATCATTTTTCAAGAGAAAATATTGTACAGGCCTTCTGAGATGATTTATTTTATGAATTGTCATTGATTCATAAGGTTTGCCGAAATGATTATTTGACCTGGTTTTAACCTCTATAAATGAAAGTTTACTATCTTTAACAGCTATAAGATCGATTTCACCCCAGTGGGTATGAAAATTTTGTTCAATGATTCTATAACCTTTAGATTTTAGAAATTTGGAAGCTTCCTGTTCACCTTTTTTTCCTATGTCTTGATTGTGGGGCATTGGGCTGAATGAGATCCCTCGACTTCGCTCGGGATGACAAACGAATTAATGTGTTATGTTTGTCATTTAATTTTGGCTTTGACCTGTTTTTCGTGGAGATTTCTTATATAGTAGAGTTTGGCTTTTTGTTGAGCAGCTTTTTTTACCAGTGAAATGTTGTCAAGAAACGGAGAAATAAGAGGAATTATTCTTTCTACACCAATGCCTGAGCGGGAAATTTTTCTCACAGTAAACATCCTGGTCTGAGGAGAGTTGCCTTTAACTTTGATTAAAATTCCCTTGAAAATTTGTTTTCTTTCTTTTTCACCCTCTTTAAATTTATAGGTAATACCTAAGGTACTTCCGACTGTGAAAGTTTTGTCTTTGTAGGATAGAGAGTTAGCCATAAATGTGATACTGATACGAATCTTATTCGGATGCCGCGGATATATGGATTTTACGAATGTTTTAATCAGCATATCCGTGGATCCGCATAGAATCCGTAGATCAGTATTTCATTCTATCATCCCAAACTCTATTTGACAAGAAGATGTTTATTTTTTATACTTGAAAGGCGTGAAGACAAAGTACGTTTTTATTTCCGGAGGTGTGATTTCGGGTATTGGGAAAGGCACAGTTGCCGCATCCATCGCGCTCATTCTTCAACGCTTAGGCTTCAAAGTTGCTCCCATCAAATGTGAAAACTATCTTAATGTTGATTCGGGAACCATAAATCCGATAGAACATGGCGATCCTTTTTTGTGTGAAGACGGAACCGAAGCCGATATGGATCTTGGGACTTATGAAAAATTCCTGGGAGTTGATGTCGGTAAGAGCAATTTTATTACCATGGGCCAAATTTATCAGACTGTAATAAATCGCGAAAGAAGGTTTGAATATAAGGGAGAAGACGTCGAAGCTATTCCCCACATAACAGACGAAATCCAAAAAAGAATTACCGAAGCCGGAAGAAAAACCAATGCCGATGTTGTTGTCGTCGAACTCGGAGGAACAGCGGGAGAATATCAAAATGTTTTTTATTATGAGGCTTCAAGAATTTTGTCTTTCAAAAACCCGGGCAATGTGATACACATTCACGTCGGATACATGCCTACACCTAATCATCTGGGTGAACCAAAAACAAAACCAACTCAGTTGTCGGTAAGGACTTTAAACGGCATGGGAATACAACCAGACTTTATAATCTCGAGATCGGAAAAACAAATGGACCAGAGAAGAAAAAACCGTTTTGCCTTATTTTGTAACGTTCACCCTGAAGATATTTTTTCTGTTCCCGATACAAAAAATATATATGAAATACCGCTGACTTTAAAGCATCAGAATTTTCCCGATAGACTGATGACAAAATTAAATCTAAAAAAATCTAGGGAAGATTTTACCGAATGGGAAAAATTTGTAAAAAAAGTTGATTCGGTTAATAAGTCTAACAAAGAAATTAGAGTTGCAATTGTAGGGAAATATTTTTCTACCGGTGAATATCAACTACGCGATTCTTATGCGGCTTTGTTTGATGCGCTTCAACATTCAGGTTGGTTTCACAACGTAATTGTAAAAACTATTTGGATCGATGCAGAAAGAGTCGAGTCTCACGGAATTAATTTATTAAAGCAAAAATATAATGGCCTAATTGTTCCTATTGGTTGGGGTGAAAGAGGAGCTGAAGGAATGATTACTGCCGCGGGTTATGCCAGAGACAATAAAATTCCCTATCTCGGACTATGTTATGGAATGCAGTTGGCGGCTGTTTCTTTTGCAAGGGATGTAATCGGATTAAAGGATGCAAATAGCACGGAAAAAAATCCAGGTACAAAAAACCCGATTATTCATCTAAATCCCAGGCAGAAAGAGAATGTAAAAAGACGAGCCTATGGGGGAACAATGCGGTTGGGAGCTTGGGATGCAGTTGTAAAAAAAAGAACGATAGCTTGGGATGCGTATGAAAAATATGGGGGTTTTTTAAATAAAGAAACCGGATTAACAAGTGAACGGCATAGACACCGCTATGAATTTAATAATAAATATTTAAAAGATTTTGAGAAGAAAGGTATGATTTTTTCAGCCACATCAACAGTTGAGAATTTGGTAGAGATTATTGAATTACCAAAATCTGTTCATCCATTTTATCTGGGAACTCAGGGTCATCCTGAATATAAATCACGCCCACTGAATCCTCATCCTATTTTTCTGGAATTTATTGCGGCTTGCTTGAAGAAAAGCTAAAGGATTTTTAAAGGAAGTAAGAGGCAATTACTTTTTTAGTTTTTCGCGTTCGATCTGCTAAAGGCGGTTGTATTTGGTAAGACGTTCTCCACGGGCAGACACGCCGAATTTGACAAAGTCAATTTTGGAAAGCTACTTAAAAATTTGCGGAAATTTAATCTCGGAAGTCAGGGTCACCCTGAGGACAAATCACGCCCCCTCAAACCGCCGCTCTTGTTTTTGGAATTTATTGAGGCCTGTTAAATAAAAAACTCGGAATTACAAAATAAGATCGTGGTACTAGTAATCTCTATACAGAAAAGTCCCTGATTTTTTTAGTAATAACATCTCTCCATTTATAGTGTTTGGTTCTTCCGTAACTGGATTCCACTGATCAAATAAAATAAGAATTTTAATTAACGATTCTATGTCATTTATTGTAAATGAAATACCAGATACTTCGAAGGCTTTTTTTAGTTTCAAATTCAATTCCTTTTTAGATAAGCCGGTTTTTTTAACAATATCTGAAGCGAGTTTATTTAGAGAAGAAAAGCCGGGATTCTTAGCAACCAATCCTAATTGGTCTAAAACTTGTACTATGTCATCGATATTTTTATTTCTAATTGCTGTAGAAAGTGCTGAAACTTCATTAGGATTCAAATCTCTAACTTGAAAATATCTACTTGCAGCAAATGCATATGATCTGGTTTTTAGTGCTAAAGCGAAAAATTCCGGATTTAGCAACATTAGAACTAAATTGCTGCTAATAAAGGTTATTCTATCAAAGTTGTCTGTTACTGGTCGAATATTTTCATAACCCATTTTATCTATTTGTCCCTCGTATGACAGCCTAGCGTTTATTGCACTCAGTGGTTCAGTAATATTATGTTCATGTTTAATTGTCAATTGAGCCTGTTCTGAGCTTAGAGCGCAGCCCCAGTAACGATTTTGACGAGCGAGGGTAGAAAGTTGCTGGCCAACCGGTATATATTCGTCAACTAGTGCCATATCAGGTTCAGTATGATTAATCAATATTTCTGCATTTTCTGAAGATAAGGATGCTGTAGTTTTTCCAGTGTCATCTTTTTTTAATTCAGCCTTTACATCCATTTTTTTCGAAACAGCAAACCTTCGATCCTGACGTCCTTCATAGAAATCGAAGTCTCTGACTAAATGGTCAAATAGTGAAATTTCGTTACCACGACGGGCTAATTCGTAAAGATTAATAACATTGATAAAAATTCCGGACATCCCCGGAATAGTAAACTGGGTTAAATAAGGACGAGCAACACGTTTTTTTAAATATGGATTTTTTTCCACGAGTGATACTACACTATTTAATTCCTCTGGTGATTCAACTTCTATATCAATATCTGCATTGTGTCTAAAAACTGTCGGTGACAACTGTAAGGCTGAGAAAAGCTCAGGTATTGCGTTATTAACCACTTCTATCATCTTTGTTATTCCTGTATTATTTCTTTTTTTTTGCCTTTCACGATTTTTAGATGGAAGAGTGTTTAGGTGAGTGCCACGAGAGGTAATTTTAAAGCCATGCTCACTCTTTATTTTTAGTCTCTGAATTTTAAAAATATGATCCAAAACGGTTGAACTAAATTTTTTGGTCTCAGTTTGCGATAAAACAGAACCAAATAGTTCAGTTATTGAAAACCTAATTTCAGGACTGCCTTTTTCTTTTTTTCGATTTTTTTCTTCAGCAGTAACAAGTAAGCCTTGCCAAACAGCACAAGGAGTAGTATCTAAACTTGGATTGGAATTAATTGATCCTGTTTCACCAGCTAATACCATACCCTTTTTTTCTGTAGGAACTTATAATAATTGTATTATCAAGTGAATGGATTTTTCTTTTTAACCTATACATTGCCTGATCTATAGCCCAGTCGGAATATTGATCCGGCCAGTTATCTCCCCAACGGACTTTGGCTAACTCATCACGGTTTACAATTGAATTTCTTTTTGATATTAAAAGAGTTAACATTTTCCTTTCATAAATAGAAAAATGAGTTGTAATGTCAATATTGTTCAAATAAACATGCAAACTTCGTATTTCTAATTTTGAAGCTAGATTTTCTTTTAATAATCTTATTAGAAAATCGGGAAATTGATTCTTACATTCTGAATTTAAAAATCTGGTATCGGTTAGATATTTAAGTAGTTCCTTATTAGTGCCCAGTTGCTTTTTGTAAAATTCTGCCAATGTATCTTTTATAGATTGTGACAGACGATCCCAAATCATCTTAATCCGATATCTGTAAGTTTCTGAATTAAATATTTCGCTCAGGGTCTTTTTATCGTTATTTATTTGTCTGATAATTTCCCTGATTAACCAGAGATAACCTCCGGTTTCCTTAAAAATTGGAGTGTTAAGTGCTTTAGGTATCCTAATGTTAAGTAACTTTTCCAAAAATCTCAAAAAAGTGTTGACACTTTTTTTATCATGAAGAGGGTAATTTATCAGATTTTTATAATATGAAGTGGTGCCAAACTTTGCTACATATTTTTTGAATTCAAAAGGTGAAATTTCTGCAAAAAGTATCAGAGGAGTTTCATTAATTCTTGAATAATTTATCAGATCGTATAATAATCTGTCCTTGTCAGGTGTAAAAAGTAACTCTGCATTATCCACCAAAATTCCCGTTTTCTTATCCGAATCTAACAAGTTAAAGTCAGAAAAATCCTCACTGGAAGGTAGGATAGAAATAACCTTAGGCTTCATAATCTTTTGAGTTGATACCCATTCTAAAAAGTAGTTTATCTGGTATGTATGCTCAGTAAACGGGTGAAAGAAGACAAAGCCGCACTCTTTAAGCAATAAAACATTTTTCCAGGCTTTAAATCTATCTATCATATCCTCAGGATGTAAAGGCCAGTGTTTATATTGTTGCATGGCTGTATTATAACATATTTCTATCAAACTAACAAGTAGCTGTTAGATAAACTGTCAAGTAATAGTAATAACTCTAGGTTATTATAGGGCTGTTATAAAGTTTTTTTACGAGTATAAATTATGGCAGAATTTCCTAATTGGAATTTAAAGAATAAGCATGATGTTATTGATCTAATATATTTAAAAGCCCGTGATATAGATCCAGATGAAATATTAACTATACAGATGCGCACCCCATTAGGTGATAAGGATGTGCAAACTACAAAAGGAGAGCTTTTTATAACAGGATTATCTACGTTAGTAAACAGTCCATCCAGGAATCTAGGATATAAATGGGGCGGATTAACACCGAATGAACTAGATAATATTGTAAAAAATGTAAAAAAAATTTGGAGTAAGGCTATGAAAGATAAAGCGAAATAAAGCTACAGGTTTAAGTATTTTAAAAAGTTGCAACTTGGTGTCAAATGAAAAATTTTCACTTTTAACTATGACCGATCAACTTGAAGCAAAAAGAGGTAAAAAAGTTACAAATATGAGAGAAGAACAAATGGCGACGCTTCCATGTGTGCTGGGTTTCAATATGTTTGGTGAACGACTAGAGTCACAACTATATCAGCATTATGTATCTTTACTTGCCTTAGCCGATGAAAATGGATATTTAGCGAAAGAAATTGATCAAAACAACGAGCAAGTTCCAGGGAGGGAAAGACATGTTGAACCCGGAAAACATCAGGAAGTAGTTCTAGTTGATTATGTAGTTAAGGCTACTTAAGTAAAAAAAGATTGTAATAAGCTAGGGCACGTTAGAAGTTTTAATAAATTTTGATATGTCTACAAAACATGAATTACCAGAAAGTATTTTTGGTTCGGGAAGACGTAATCTAAACACTATTAATTTTGCCAATATTGCAGCGTTGGGATTAAATCCTATGTTACCAAATTTAAGATTTCGAGGTCAAGGAGGTGGTAGAAATGATCATGACGCACGAGTAGATAAGGCACAAGCAGAATTAGATGCTGAAATAGCAAGAGGGGAAGTTATTAGAACAGAAAATGCAAAAACCGTAGCAATTATTAAGGAAACTCAAGCTCGTTTAGATAAATCTACTAAAGATTCGCTGGCTTATTTAAAAAAAACCACGGAGGATTCGATTAAAGCAACGAATGAATATTTAAGAGAACGAGGGTTAAAGTAAATAAGAATTAAACTTTAAAATTACTTTTTTAACTCTTCTCTTTCAATCTGCCACAGGCGGTTGTATTTAGCCAGTCTTTCGCCACGGGCAGAAGCGCCGAATTTGACAAAGTCGGCTTGGACTGCCACGGCGAAGTCGGCGATAAAACTATCGTTAGTTTCACCGGAACGGTGTGAAACTATGTAGTTAAAATTATTTTTTCTGGCCAGATCGATTACCTGGAGAGTTTCGGTTATTGTTCCGATTTGGTTTGGCTTAACTAAAACTGTCGTGCAGGCCTTTTCACGAATGGCTCTTTCCAGTCTTTCCTTATTGGTTGTCAACAAATCATCACCGACCAGATAAATATTCTTGGGAATTTTTTGGTTAAATTTGATCCATTCTGACCAATCATCCTCATTTAGAGGATCCTCCAGAACCAATATTGAATAACTTGTTACAAGCTTATTTATAAACTCCATGTATTCATCTACTTTCATTGGATGAGCTTTATCTTTTATATGATACTTTCCATCAGTGTAAAAATGAGAAGCTGCAACATCAAGTCCTAAAAATACATCAAGTCCAATTTTCAGATTTTTTTGCGCAATTGTTTCATTTATAATTTCTATCGCATCCAAATTTGTCGGGAAGTCCGGGGCAAAACCGCCTTCTTCTCCGACTGAAATATTTGCATTCCTGTAGGCTAATACTTTTTGCAGTTCATGATAGACTTCGATTCCGATTTTATACGCTTCAGTAAAAGAATAAGAGGATGACGGGATTACCTGAAATTCCTGGAACTCCAGATTATTATTGGCATGTTTTCCGCCGTTAATAATGTTGAAAATCGGATCGGGCAGTCGTTCGAGAGGTATTGTGGAGTTAAACATCGATTGGTAAAGACTGTTAATATATTTAAAGAGATAGACGTTAAGATCGGCAGCAGCAGCTTTAACCAATAGCTGAGAAATTGTCAGCAGAGTATTTCCACCCAGTTTACTTTTGTTTTTGGTTCCGTCGGCTTTTATCAACCACATATCAATTTCTTCCTGTTTCAGAGGGGATACACCAATTAACTTGGGTCCAATGAGATCATTAATATAGGAAACTGATTTTAAAACGCCCATTCCGTTAAAACGGTTCTCATCTTTGTCTCTTAATTCCAAAGCTTCACTTTTACCAATTGAAGTGCCTGAAGGAATTGAAGTCGTAACGGAAATACCGTTATCAAGGATCAGTTTACCCTCAACAGTCGGATAACCGCGGGAATCGATAATTTCGTATGCGTAAATTTTTTTAATCTTAGCCATATAATTAATACGAATACCACTAATATACTAATTCAGATTTCTAGGTTTAGTATTAGTATATTCGTATCATTTGCATAAAGATTCGCATCATTCGTATTAAAGTTTTAGTTTTTTTTCAATATTATGTATGCTTTCTCTTGTTCTATCTATTGCATCGGGATTAATTGAGACGCTTGTAATGCCGGCCTTGACTAATTCTTCTACCAAATCAGGATAATCCGAGGCAGCCTGACCGCAGATTGAAGAAGTCACATTGTATTTGGTAGCAGTAGTAACAATTTCTTTTAATACTTTTATTATCACCGGATTTCTTTCATCATAGAGTTGTGAAATATTTTCATTATCGCGGTCCACTCCTAACAGCATCATGGTCAAATCATTTGTTCCAACCGATACACCGCTGACTCCTATTTTTAAAAATTCTTCCAGATACAAGGCGCAGGCAGGAACCTCTACCATGATCAAAAGTTTAAATCCCGGAAGTTCATAGAGTCCTGACTTTTTCACCATCTCTTTTATTTTTATTAATTCCCAGGGAACTCTGACAAAGGGGATCATCAGATGTAAATTCTGGTACCCTAAAACAAATACTTTTTTTATTGCTTCCAACTCCAATTCGAAGACATCAGGATTAGCGATATAACGGTAAGCGCCGCGAAATCCTAACATGGGATTTTCTTCATGCGGTTCGAATTCTTTCCCGCCTTTCAAGTGATCATATTCATTTGTCTTAAAATCTGTCGCCCGATAAATCACCGGTCTTGGCGAAAATGCTTTAGCAAAAGTTGTTAAATCCTTAGCCAATCTATTAATAAATATTTCTTGTTTCTTTAAACGGATAAATTCTTTTGGATGAGTTCCGATTTGAGCAATCATAAACTCTGCCCGTAAAAGACCCACACCGTCAACATTCATCAGTGCAATTTTGTGAGCCTGTTCAGGCTCGGCCAAATTAACATAAGCATGTGTTCTAGTTTTTATTTTTTGTGCCTGCCCACCCGCAGGGTGGGACGAATTGTCATCAACTCGTGCCTGTCCACCCTGCGGGTGGACTGAGATTTTACCTTTGAAGATTTCACCTGTTGCACCGTTTACCGTAACGAACATATCGTTTTTGAGAATTTTAGTAGCATTTTCCGCGCCTACAACTGCCGGAACTCCCAGTTCGCGGGAGACAATGGCCGCGTGAGAAGTTCTTCCACCTCTATCGGTGACAATTGCGGCGGCTTTTTTCATGGCAGGAACATAGTCGGGATTTGTTAAGGGAGCAACAAGAATATCACCCGGTTTAATTTTGTCAATTTCTTTGGGTGTGTAGATAATCTTTACGGGGCCGGTGGCAATTCCAGGAGAAGCAGGAGAACCAGTTAAAATTGGAATCCGGTTTTCAGTGATTAATTGATCGGCTTTGGACTGGCTACCGGCAACTGAAGATTGAGTGCTTTTCATAGTTGTGATTGGTCTGGACTGGACTATAAATACCTGATCGTCTTCAATCGCCCATTCAATATCCTGGGGGAAAAAATAATGTTTCTCGATGTCTTTAACCAGCATTGCTACTTTAGTTATTTCTTCATCCGAAATTTTTTGTCGGTTACCTCTTTCTTTAGATAATCTTTCTTCTGTATTGCTGATGCCGGCTCTTTTCATTAATATCTTCTGTTCCTTAATTTCTTTTTTTAAGAATACAAAAGATCTTTTGTCTACTTCGTAATGATCCGGAGTTACTTTACCGCCAACAATATATTCCCCCAGTCCGAAAATTGCTTCGATTACAATCTTTCCTTTGTCGTTGGTTAAAGGATCGATGCTAAAGGCTATTCCTGATTTATCCGATTGGGCCATTCTTTGGACAACGACAGCTAATCCCACTTTAATATTGTCAAAGCCCTGCTGGTGACGGTAATAAATAGCTCTAGGGGTAAAAAGCGAAGCCCAACAATCCTTAACTTTAACTAATAATCTGGAGTCACCCTGGACATTAAGATATGTTTCCTGTTGACCTGCGAAAGAGGCTGACGGTAAATCTTCGGCAGTAGCTGAAGAACGGACAGCAACTATTTCCGGTTTATAGAGTTGTTTCAAACTTTTATTTGCTTTTTTAAGAATTCCCTCGGTTCGGATTTGCCTGTCATGCTCTCTTGCATGAATCTGTTCATAATAGGAAATTATTGTGTGGGATAATTTTACCGGCATATCCGAATCAATAATCAGTTTTTTAATATGAGCAGAAGCCTGCTGAAGCTCATTTGGATTGTCATAATTAATGATAGATATAACTTCTTTAATTTTATGTTCAAGGTTTGATTTCTTAATAAAGTCAAAATATGCATTCGAAGTTACTATAAAACCGTAGGGAACAGGCAAATTTGCATTTGTCATCTCCCCCAGATTAGCACCTTTACCGCCTACCAGCCCGACATCTCCTTTGTTTACCTCATCAAACCAAACTATTGCTTTTTTAGGAGTCATATATATAATATAAACAATTTCTAAAAGAATTAGCAAGACTATTATGATTTTAAAAAATATCGAGCTTCCTGAAAGTGTCTATTCATTTTTACAGAATGAATTTATGAAAATAAGATTTGTTGGAGTTATAGTTCCTGCTTTTTTTGGATTTCACAGTGCTCAATGGTTAAAACCAAATCATAAAGAATTAATGATACGTAAAAATTTATTGGAACAAATTAGTTCCGGGCAAGTACGTGCAGGATATTTAGGAATGAAAGACAGTTTTATAATGCTGGCTGAATCTGTCGAATATAAATTGTTAATTCCTACAGAAGAAGAATTAAAAAAAATGTTATCTGGTCAATTAGAAGAAATGTAAGGAAAATGATGCATTTTGTTATAGTTGACAAAAGAAAACTACTTTGCTCATTATTTAGTTCATAAAAAAACTTCAGTTAACAAGATATTTAAGATACAATTCCTCATTGGAACTTTTATTAAATTAATATGGTAATGTATGAACCTGGAAGAATCCATCAGGTAATTGAGAGACAACTGGAAAGGCGAAAATTTAGAACCGAAGCTGAAAGAATGCTGTTCGAAACTATGGCAGAATCTTTCGGACTTAATATTGGAGAAGATGATTTTAGATCAGAATATTTATTAAGAGCTTTAGAAAAAGACGAAATAGGATTACGGAAAATAGAAGTTAAAACAACAAGAAATATTCAGATACCCTTTTATGTTATTTCTGATAGAAATGGTGAAAATAAGTTGTATGAGTATACTAGTAGAAGAGTCTATACTCTTTTAAATAGTTATGAAGGACCTTTTTACAACTTTCAATTTTACCCCGATTCATATCTGCTAAACTCTGACAAGAACTATAAAGATAATTTTTATGCTGTTAATTTGAGAATTAATTCAGTAAGCCCTAAAATACTTCAGTTTGCGAGAGATTGCCATAATGAATTCAAGCAAAGCAGAAGAGATATGGATTTAATTCGACCCAGTAGAAAACTTACAGATCATTTAATCGAAGCTTCCTTAGGACTTGCAAATTTAGCCATTAGGAAAAATCTAATTTAATTTATCATGTAGGTAATCTATTCTTTGAATGATCTCGCTACGGCGGGAGAATCGGAAAGTTCTCGACTTCGCCAGGTACAAGACTGCACCTGGCTACGCTCGAACAATAAACCTGTAGGGAACCGACAGATTGGTTACTTTTCCGTCTACCAATCCGACATCACCCTTCCCAACCTCATCAAACCAGACTATTGCTTTTTTCGAAGTCATGTATATAATATACAGATTATTATGAAGTTAAAGCAAGAGCAATTTAAAAATAAATAACAATGAAAGCAGAATTATTACCACAAGAAGTTTTACAAGCATTAGAAAAGGGATATAAAAATAGAATAAGAATTATACTTCAACTTACTCCACCAGTATTTTATTGGGCAAATGCAAATCCCAGAGCAACAAGTCATAATGAATTATTGGGTGAACTAAATTTAAAAGAAGATGATGCAAATTTAAGAGGAGAGTATTTATCGAGACCTCTTGCTAGCGTAAATATAAGTGAACCAACTGTAGCACTACTCACTCCACCAACAGATGAGGAAGTAATTCTAATTGCTACAACAGGAAAAATAGTCGCTTTGTGAAATTTTTGACACACTTTGTTATAGTTGACAAAGATAAAAAGCTTTGTTAAACTTTCCTTTACCAATGAAAATAACATTTTCATAACGGCAGCATTGGAGACTCCCAGTTAGTTCTCCTAACAGCCTCCTAGAAATATAAAAAATAAAAGATAGAATATAAAATATCTATTTTGTCTTTTTAATAATTTTTTATATTTAATTTTTAATATTTCAAATTCCTGTCGGGCCTGTAGTTCAGCTGGCTAGAACATCGCATTTGCAATGCGAAGGTCACCGGTTCGAGCCCGGTCAGGTCCACTCTTCGCTCTTTAAATATAAAGAGCTTCGGTGTGGCAGGCCACCCTTTGATTTCCTGAGTAAGAATTTAAACTTTAAAATCTTATTCAGAAATTCAAACCCGGCAAGTTCAGGATAAATAAAAGTTTACCCTGAGCGAAGTCGAAGGGCACTTTAACAATTAACTAGGTAGGTCTAAATAAGATCCTTCACCCAAAATAATTTGTAAGATAAATTTTATTTTTGGGTTCAGGACAATTTATTTAGCCATAAATTGATTATTAACAATAAAGATGGGAGAATTAAAGCTAATGGTGGATGCCTAGGTAGTTTGAGCCGAAGAAGGACGCGTGTATGAGCGCGATAACAACGGTTAGTCCTCTAACAGACATTATCAACCGTTGGTTTCCAAATGGAGTAATCCTTGCTTGCGCAAGCAAGCAGAGTCCCTGTTTCGCAAGAAATTTCAAATTCCAAGAAACAAGATACAAAAAAATTTCAAAAATTCAATTTTCAAATATTCAATGTTTGTTTCTTGTGGGTTGGTTATTGGAGCTTCCTGCGAAGCAGGGATGGGGAACCTGGTGAACTGAAACATCTAAGTAACCAGAGGAAAATAAAACACATGTGATTTCGTTAGTAGCGGCGAGCGAAAGCGAAACAGTCTAAACTTGTGCGCAGCACAAGAGTTAAATAGATAATTAGTTATGAGTTACTTAGTCCAAAAACTAAGCAACTAATTAACTAAAAAACTAATAACTCTCGCGCTGCGCGCGAGGGTTGTAGGGCAGATAATATGGGATTGATTGCGGATAGGAGAATGATCTGGAAAGATCAATCATAGAAAGTGATAATCTTGTATCCTAAATCCAAAATCACCCTATTCTGTTCCTAAGTACCACGAGTCACGGCAAACCTTGTGGGAAGCCGGGTCGGTCACGATCCAAGACTAAACACTCAAACTAACCGATAGTGAACTAGTACCGTGAGGGAAAGGTGAAAAGTCCCCCGAGAGGGGAGTGAAATAGAACCTGAAACCATTAGCTAACAAACAATGAGAGCTCGTGCGTGGAACAAGGCTAAATTTCTAATTTCTAATTGCTCTAATTTATCTAATTTTTTAGATTAATTGGTAATTAAGTTAATTAGGTTAATTTATCCTCGCGCTGCGCGCGAGTGATCATGTGCCTATTGAAGAATGAGCCAGCGAGTATTCCAACGTGCGCTACGCTTAAGCCCGATACAATCGGGTGGAGGCAGAGCGAAAGCGAGTCCTAATAGGGCGTTTTTGTGCCGTTGGTATGACCCGAAACTGGGTGAGCTAACCTTGAGCAGGATGAACCCCGATCACAATCGGGGGGAGGTCCGTACCCGTTGTTGGTGAAATAGCATGGGACGACTTGAGGTTAGGGGTTATATGCCTATCGAACCCAGAGATAGCTGGTTCTCCCCGAAATATATTTAGGTATAGCCTTCCGTTAATTTTTTGTGGGATAGAGCTACTAGATGTCCCGCCAAGCGTAAGCAAGGCGGGACAACTAAACTCCGAATACGCAAAAATTACTACGGAGGAGTCAGTCTTGCCCGGATAAGCGGGTATAGGCGAAAGGGAAACATCCCAGATTCCCGTCTAAGGTTCTAAAATGTTTTTTAAGTGGAGAAGGCCGTTGAATTTCCAACACAGTAGGGAGGTTGGCTCAGAAGCAGCCATCCTTTAAAGAGTGCGTAACAGCTCACCTAAATAGCCCTCCGATTCGGAGGGGAAATTCTGCGCCTAAAATGAACGGAGCTAAAAAAACTACCGAAGACGGAGACTTGTGCAAAGCACAAGAAATTTCAATAACCAAGATACAAGATACAAACAATAATCAAATACTACAAATTATTCAAATAAGCAAATAAAATAACAAATTATTGAATGATTTAATCATTAAATCTTTATTAAATTTATTTGTCGGATTTGTTTATTTGTAATTTTAAATTTGTTTGGAATACTTGTTGATTGTAATTTGGAGCTTCTTGAGCTTTGCTCAAGTGGTAGGGGAGCGTCCCGACAACAATGAAGGTGAACCGTAAGGTTTGCTGGAGTGGTCGGGAGCGAGAATGCTGGCATAAGTAGTGTATCTCTCGATGAAAACTCGAGATGCCGAAAACCCAAGGTTTCCTCAGCAATGTCTATCATCTGAGGGTTAGTCGGATCTAAGTGATATGCAGTTTTGTATATCGCGACGTATAAGCAGTTAAAATTCTGCTACTTTGATATTTTCGTTATTACTTGCATTTTGACGAAGTTTGATACCCCGACCCTTATTTATAGGGGTCAAGTTATAAGCTTTTGCGAATAACAAATACAATTCTAATGTAATGTTGGGAAAGTCGGGGGACTTAAGTTTCCAAGAAAAAAGATGCAAGGAGAAGATATTGAATCCGTACCGATAACCGACACTGGTGGGTTGGTCGAGTAGACCAAGGCATACGGGTAATGATGATTTAAGGAACTCGGCAAAAAAACTGAGCGTAAGTTTTCGATATGCTCTGTCCCGATTTAATCGGGATCACAGCAAATGTTTGTCAACCGACTGTTTAGCAAAAACACAGGCCCCTGCTAACCTGAATAAGGGATGTATAGGGGCTGAAATCTGTCCGGTACTGGTAAGTCAATCGTTGCGGCTGACTTTAAGCAATTAGAGAAGGTTGCGATGCAAGCTCCAGTGAACGACAGCTCTAACCCTGAGAGTTCTAAGGTAGCGTAACCCCTTGCCGGGTAAGTTCCGGCCCGCATGAAAGGTCTAAC
>MGAF01000004.1:125114-135220 GCA_001789635.1 Candidatus Roizmanbacteria bacterium RIFCSPLOWO2_01_FULL_35_13
TTGCCGGGTAAGTTCCGGCCCGCATGAAAGGTCTAACGAGTTGACAACTGTCTTGAATCATCTCCCGACGAATTTGAAATGGCTGTGAAGATGCGGCCTACCTACACCTGGACAAAAAGACCCCGAGAGCTTAACTGAAGCTAGGCATTGGTAAAAAGAAATGAACTGTTGAGAGTAGGAGGGAGTCTTCGGACAACGATGAAACACCTCTCTTTTGTCTTTTTTTACCTTATCCCGCCTTTGGCGGGAGAAAGTACTTGGTGGTCAGTTTAACTGGGGCGGTTTCCTCCAAAATAGTAACGGAGGAGCGCAAAGGTTAGCTTATCTCGCATAGAAATCGGGATGTACGTGCAAACGCATAAGCTGGCCTAACTGTGAGGATGACTATCCTAGCAGACACGAAAGTGGGCGTTAGTGATCCTCGGTCTCGCTGTGATGGCGGACCGGGCTTAACGGATAAAAGCTACCTCGGGGATAACAGGCTGGTGACGTCCGAGAGTTCATATCGACGACGTCGTTCGGCACCTCGATGTCGGCTCATCGCATCCTGGAGGTGAAGTAGCTTCCAATGGTCGGGCTGTTCGCCCGTTAAAGCGGTACGCGAGTTGGGTTCAGAACGTCGTGAGACAGTTAGTTTAATTTAAAACCGAGCTGTACTCTTCTTTTCGACGTTTGAATATTCGAGTATAATGTTCCTAAGTTATCCACGGTCTTTTTGATTTGAATAGAATAAAAGAATATAAATCTGGCTGTATGCTGGAAACTCTTGTAAAAAGCAAACTACTCACGATATAGTTTATCGAAGTGAAAATGTTTGTTTCATTTCTATATTTTAGGTATTGAAAGCAAGACAATCAGCAGGAAAGATTTTTTGTAGTATGTCACTTTATTTTCTTATTAATACCAAGTAGAGAAAAGTGTATGGAGAGTTAATAGCTCAACAACTACAAAAAAAATCCTCACAGACTATACGCCAGACCCCGACTTAGTCGGGGAAGATATAGTCGAAATTTTTTTGTCGGACTCTATCCGGTGTAGGCGATTAGAATTTTGAAGAGACTCTTCCACAGTACGAGAGGACCTGGAAGAAGAAACCCCTGGTCTACCGGTTGTCCCAAAAGGGCATCGCCGGGTAGCTATGTTTCTATTTGATAAACACTGAATGCATATCAAGTGTGAAGCAAACTCTAAGATTAAAATTCCCTATAGCTTCCTCGAAGATTACGAGGTTGATAGGCGTCAAGTGTAAGCCATGTAAGTGGTTAAGCTGAGACGTACTAACTAGCGATCTCCCATCTTTTTTGTTAATAATCAGGTGCAAGACTGCACCTGACATTGTTTGTAAAATTATAGTTATACTCTTCGAGCGATTAATCGAGAAGTTTTCGAAAAGCTCGAACTATAAACTCCTAATGATAATTCTTGCGATTGACTCTGGGCTGGAGAAGACGGGGTTTGCAGTTTTTAAGAAAGATAAAAGTTCCCCAGTCTATATTGCTTCGGGATTAATTATAACCGATAAAAAGAAAAAAACCGAGAGAAGAGTTTGGGAGATTTATAATAGATTAAACGACGTCATAAAAGAGTATAGACCTACCTTAATTGTTATTGAACAGCTTTTCTTCTTTAAAAATCAAAAAACCGTCATATCTGTTGCGCAAACCCAAGGAGCAATACTACTGCTTGCTTCGCAAAATAATATTCCTGTTGAGTTTTTAACACCTTTGCAGATAAAACAAACAGTGACAGGTTATGGTTTATCCGATAAGGAATCAGTGCGTAAAATGATCGGATTAACACTAAAGATTGATAAAAAAATCAAAGAAGACGATGAAATTGATGCAATAGCCTGCGGATTGGCGTATTGCTATCTTAACAAATCCCAAGAAACAACCAACAAGAAACAAATAGTCTTAATTTGAAGTTCGTATATATGTAATTTGAATATTATTTGTATCTTGTTTCTTGTGAATTGGAAATTTTGTTTATTTATGCTAGATACTAAATACTAAATACTTTATACTATTACAATGACTCCAGTAATACTATTGGTTCTTGACGGTTTTGGAATCGCGCCTCACGGTCCGGGAAACGCCATATATTTGTCTAATCCTACCAATATAAATTCTTATTTTTACAGCTACCCTAACACAACGTTAAAGGCTTCCGGATCTGCTGTCGGACTTCCTGCAGACGAAGTCGGCAATACAGAAGTCGGCCATCTGAATCTGGGTGCCGGAAGAATTGTTTATCAGGATCTTCCCCGAATCAATATGGCGATTGCCGATGGTAGTTTTTATAAAAATAAAATATTTTTGGACGCAGCTGGCCATGTTAAAAAAAACAGCAGCAATCTGCACGTAATTGGTTTAGTCGGCGAAGGCGCTGTGCACTCAAGCGTTGAACATCTTTATGCGCTTTTGTATCTGATGAAAGAAAAGCAAGTGGAAAGAGTTTATTTACATTTAATTACTGATGGCCGCGACTCACCGCCAAAGTCAGCAATGAATACGGTAAAAAATTTACTGGAAAAACTTGAAACTCTGAAAATTGCAAAAATTGCATCAATAATGGGAAGATATTATGCCATGGACCGCGACAGAAGGTGGGAGAGAACCGAGAAAGCCTATAACTGTTTAACAAAAGGCTCCCTGAATAAAGCCGGATCCGTATCTGAGGTGATGGAGTGGTCTTACAGTCAGGGAAAAACTGATGAATTTATAGAACCCACCACTCTGGTTACAGTCTCAGGCGAGCCGCTTGCGCTTATCAAAGCAAATGATACGGTTATTTTTTTTAATTATCGCATAGACCGTCCGCGCCAACTTACTAAAGCATTTGTGCTCGAAAATTTCGAACAGGATGCTAATAAAACCGTATCATTTGATCCGTATGCAATAAAATATGAAAAAACCCATCTTCCCAAGGAAAAAATAATTAATCCTCCTTTTCCCAGAGGCACAAAACTAAATAATCTATTTTTTGTCACGATGACAGAATATGAAAAAAATCTGCCGACCAATATAGCATTTCCTCCTATCCGCGTGCATAATCCTTTGGGAAAAGTTTTATCGGAAGCAGGATTTAGCCAGCTCAGGATGTCAGAATCTGAAAAAGAAAGATTCGTCACCTTTTATTTTGATGGTCAAAATGAAACCACTTTTATAGGTGAGGATAAGTTGATCGTCCCTTCACCCAAAGTTCCAACTTATGACCAAAAACCCGAGATGTCAGCCTATGAATTAACCAACTCTTTAATCAGCAAAATGCGGGAAAAAAAGTACCACTTTATCTTAATTAATTTTGCCAATCCGGATATGGTCGGTCATACGGGTAATATCGAAGCAACTATAAAAGCGGTAAAAGTTGTCGATGAATGTTTAGTAAAGATCGTTGATGAATGTAAAACTCTAAATTTCAGTATGTTGATTACTGCTGATCACGGTAACGCCGAGCAGAAAATTAATCTGGTAACCGGAGAAATTTCTACCGAACACACCGATAACCCCGTGCCTTTTATAGCTATTGGAAATAAATATCATGGAAGATTTATAAAACTTCAAACCGGAATACTGGCCGATGTCGCACCAACTGTTTTGTCACTGCTTGAACTTCCAAAACCACAAGACATGACCGGAAGAGATTTATTAGAAGAAGTAAGATAGTTTTTTGTTATCAAAATTAAATATAGGATTCAAGGCCAATTTCAGGCTTTACAAATATTCCCATATCACAATTTGCGGCATGTTCCTTATGTTGTTTTTGTAAATCTTCAATTCCTAAATTTATAGATTTCTTAGCTGCATCTACAGGCTCAAATTCGTTATATGCATGAGGCGCTCCGCCAGTGAATTTCAAAGTAAATTCAACTAATATTTTAGGAAATCCGGAGAAATTGCATTTTGGACAAGTCCCTCAACTTTCATTGCTATACTTTCTTTTTTTTCGCTAGTGATAGCTTGCTTAATCTCTGCCATTTGATTGGTAGTATATCAGAAAGAGCCTCAAAGTTAATTTGCACCAACCCTAGAAAGAATTTTTGATGCGTATTGACTTCCTTTTTCCATTGATTTTCCAATATCTTTTGAGTGAAAATATTCAGAAATAAAACCGGCAGTATATCCGTCGCCTGCGCCAGTTGCGTCTACAATATTCTCTACTTCCTCTGCTTTCTGGTGATAGACTTTGCCTCCCATATAGCCGTAACTGCCTTTTTTACCTTCGGTAATAATTACCGTTTTGTCTTCCAGATCCCTGAAATACCATCTGATTACATTTTCCTGAAAGTGGATATCTTTGTATTGGGCTTTTACCAGTTCTGCAAACTCATGCCCGTTTACAATCAAAACATCAATTTTGCTTAAAAAATGTTTTAGCTGGGATTTAGATCTTCTACAATCCTTAACACCCAGATTAACCACAGTAATAATGTTATTTTTTTTACACAGATTAAGAGTAACTTCCCGTTCAGTCAAAGAAACATCCGGAAGATTACCCATATATACTATTTTAGCTTCAATTAAATTATTAATGGAGGTTGCTTTGCGCAAAATATTTTTATGGGGAGTTGAGTAGTGGATAATCGACCGTTCACCTTTTTCAGAAAGTAAAATGCTTGAAAGATTATAATAGTTCTCCTCTATAGTACAAAGTTTAGTAGAAATTTTATTTTCCTCTAATAAATGTAGAATCATTTTTTTAAAGGGATTATTGCCAATTGTGCCCATAACAGCGGACCTTATGCCTTCTTTTGACGCTCCGATTGCCACATTCACGCCTCCTCCGCCAATTCCGGTATGAAACTGGTCGACAAAATATTTTCCTCCGATTGCCAGCTGAAATCTGTTTTTCTCAAAAGTCAGAGAGTCGCCCTTGAAATAAAGATCTATACTGATGTTACCTATTGAAATCAAATCGAACATATATTATTATTTCACCATAAATAGAATTTTATTGCAATAATGAAAGAGTTTTTAGAAAACCACCAATTTACTAAAAAAACCAATAACATACTTAGAAAATCCGGCTTTAGTCAAGATTTGATAAATAAATATAAAGGTAACCAAAGTATGTTGTCTTTCATGTTAATGCATGTTTTACTTCATAATGTAATATCTACCAAAAATTTCTTGGTTAGATTTAGAAAAACTTCCGAACAAAAAGCTAAACTTGATAGTTCGTTAGAATTTCTTTCAGAACCTGAAAGACATAGACATTAATTTATTCAAACACGGCTTATTTGTTTAATTTACGTTCTCGACTTCGTCAGGTACAAGACTATACCTGACTACGCTCGAACAATAAAGTGAGGCTAAACAACCCTGAGGGTTGACAGGCACGAATTTTGTAAAAAAAAAACAAGCAGCGATTTTGGATGCGTTTTTAACAAGCTCAAACGATAAACGAGAGAGATTGCTTCGCTAATCACTCGCAATGACGAACATTTAGTCTGGATTCCCGCCTCCGCGGGAATGACATTTCATTTTAGTTAAAGTAAGAATCGCCAAACCAGTTGATGAAGGATTTGAGAGATGAATCGGAAGATTCGATTGACCAGTCGATATTATTGTCATTGACATTAAACCAGACCAGGCCTTTGATTTCCGGATTTAATTTAACGTATTCTGCCATCTGCTCGATCCAAAGAGCTTTCTGACCTGGATAACCGATGGTTTCACTGCTGGCTGTTTCTGTAATAATGATCGGTTTTTGATATTGTTTTAATTTGGAAATAGTACTTTCAAACAGATCTTCGGGTTTTCTCCAAATATTTTGTTTATATCTTCCGGCCCAGTTAAAAGAGCTTACTCCTACCCAATCGACATATTTATCTCCCGGGTAAAATACTTCTGAGCTGTGGGAAAAAGGCACTAAGGGTTCGACATATTCTTCGTTTGGAGCCCAAATCCAGGCTACATTAGGAGTACCAACTTCAGTAAATATATCGTGGACATGTCTCCAGGCCATAATATACTCGGAAGGAGTGTTAAAAGTACTTCCCCAGGGATACCAGTTACCGTTCATCTCGTGGGCAAATCTGATCATCACCGGATTTTGGTAATCTCTTACTGAATTAGCGTATTCCTTAATATATTCATCAAAATCACCCCGGATAATATTTCTCAGATGATATTTATCCTGCAACGCCTGTTCTATAGTCCTATCATAGCTGGCAACCGGTACCCAGGGTTCCCAGGTTATCATTGGGATAGATCCTTTATTTTTTATTGCATAAGCTAAGGACTGATCAAACTGATTATTTTCGCTTCCCCAAGCCTGATAAAATCCGACCAAATCATAATCTAGGCCGGTTATTTCTTCCGTATGCAATAGTTCGTCATAAACAGAATTTGAAAATGAGATACCAAGCATTGCACCGGTTAAATCCACATTAGGAAAAGGTGTAACTGTGTGAATAATTTCCGGTAATTTTTGGTAATTTCTTTCAACCTGACCGTCGATAGTATTTCTTCCGCTGATAAGAAAAGTGACCAAAACTATTGCAGCGGCAACAAAAGAATAACGCAGAAATAATTTGACATTAAATAGTTTTTCCAGACGCTTGTAGAAATAATAAAGATGTGAACTTCCGACAACTCCGCTAAGTGAAATTATAGAAAAGACTGCCCACAATCTAAGTTGTAAAGCATTATTTTTAAGTACAAAACTGGAGGCTAAAGCATAGGTCATCAAAAAAACCATAACTAAATGCGGGATAAAAATTTCGATCGGCGTTTTGCTGTCAATAGCCATAGATCCTTTTTTGGTTACCATATACTGCATTTTTTTTCCGGCAATAAATTTAAAGAATGCCAGCGTATAGATCAAATTTGCTCCTAGGTTTAGAAACATTCCGATAATTCCATAGACCGGCTCCTTTTTAGGATCGATAGTAAACTGATGCACATATATCTGAATTAAAATGCCTAAAATAAAAGTCGGAACACTATAGGTCAACCAAATCAACAGATTCATGTGAGCAGAGTTAATTCCAAAGACCAGGTAGAAAAATGTCAAGACTGTTCCTAGAAATACAGAAACCCCGGAAAAATAATAAAGTTGGGCAGTAAAATAATTTATTTTTTGCTGCCAGTTTAATTTGTCCAATATTTTGGGCGTGTGATTGAACAGTATTTCGAAAAGTCCGAAACTCCAGCGCATTTGCTGGTTAAAATAATCCAACCAGTTAGTTGGTCCGTCACCTCTGGCTAAAACTTCCGGTACAAACACACCTTTCCAGCCGCGGCTGTAAAACAACATACCGGTTAAGTGATCTTCCACAATAGTCGGGGCATAACCATCTATATCCTTCATTGCAGTTCTTCTGTAGATATGACTTGTCCCGATAAGAAAAGGCATATCACAACCATAATAACCCTGTTGGATCGGACCGTGGAACAAATAAGCCTGTTCTGCAGATCCTCTAGCAATCCAGTTATCAGTATTTTTGTAATACTGAGGCATACAGATTATTCCAACTTTAGGATCTTCAAACTGACCCAGCGTCCTTTCAAAATAATCCGGTTCAGGTATGTGATCCATATCAATTTGGGCTATGATATCGTAGTTATCCTCAAACTGATTTAACCAGGCATTATGATTGTCGGCTTTAGTTTTTGTTCTGTATTTACCTTCTGACTGATTATATTGCAAGCGGCATTTGCGGCTGAAGTGTTTTACATCCAACCTTTTGCAAAGCAGTTTTACTTCAGAGTCATCACCTTCGTCTAATACCCAAGTATCATGTTCATAGCGGACTTTTTTCATGGCTGTTAAGGTTTTTTCCAACATATCGATCGGCTCTTTTCCGGGAACATAGCAGGTTAAAAAGGCTACTGTATACTTTTTTATTATAGGAATATGTTTAGGTTTTGACATAAACCAGAGCGCAAACCAAACGCCAAAGTCGTTTAGCATCGGCAGAAATACTGCGAATGTTAGTGTAATGAAGATTAGCACATCAAGAAAGTGCAGGTTAGCATATGTCCAGTTCAAGGGTATATGAGTCAGATTGATCCACCAAATAAAGTAACGAAGCGTAAAAAATACAGCTGAAGCAACCAGCGCCAAATATATAGCGCTTTGGAGTCTGTTCATTACCCGTAATTTATTGTTTGTCCCTTTTATCATCCCTATAGTAATAACTATAATTGGTATATTATACTATAGGATGCGCTCGAAAGCAAATAATGGCTAAATGGTCATTCTGGGGAGCGATGAGTTTTGAAGCGACTCCAGAATCTAACAACGATTCTGGACGCGCTCGTACCTCGCTTGCCAGAATGACGTTGCTCGACAGCTATAAAGAAGAGGTATAGAAGCCGTTACTTATTCCTTGTTTAAAAGCATCCAACGAGGCTGGATTGATATCAATTAGCCAGTTAACATTCTCTTTTAGTGTTCGGTTCTCGTTATAAAAGACAACTGCTTTTATTTGGGGAAACTTATAAGGAATTTCTGTATTCAGTAAATTTGAATACCATTCGGCTTTGTTTCCGCCTTGATCAGTAGTATTGACTTCTGAGATCATTAAGGGTTTATTGGGGGAAATTTGCACCAGATGATTGTAAGAACTGGAAAAAAGATAAATAAAATTTTGCCAGCTGCTCCAGGATTGTGTAGTTCCCCAGTTATAGACATCTATTCCTAGCCAGTCAACATAGTCGTCTCCAGGGTATAACCGGTTATAAGGAACAGATTCGTTAGTCTCGGAGTTTGGTGAAAAGACCCAAATTACATTGTCCGTTCCCTCGTTCTTGACAATATCATGAAAATGCCGCCAGGCAGCAATAAAATCCTCAGGTGAACTCTTAGTTGCTTTAATTCCCCATTCTATATTGGGAAGATTCATCTCCCAGGCAAAGCGGAAATATAATGGCTTTCCGAATAGCTTAAAATTACGTGCAACAGATTGTAAAAATGTATCACATTTTCCCTCACTGATAACTTGATAAATGGATCTGTCTTCCCACCTGCATTGATCAAAATAATAAGGATTAGCACTTAACATAGGAGTCCAACCTTGTTCAGTTATTGAATTTAATTCATTTTTAACTGTTTCTTTATCAAGAACATCCCAGCCACGATAATAATGGGCAATAGCAAATTTCTTGTCGATTAATTGTTCTACTTCTGTTAATTTCTCCGGATGCAGTTCTTTCTTTGCATCATCCCAAAAACCCTGTGTCCACATGCCGATTGCAATCGGTCGGATATTAGATTCGGAAACTGGAGAAGTGGTAGGAGATGGTACTAGTGAAATTGATATAACCGGTGTGATGTTAACTTGGGCACGCGGTTGAGTAAAGCTGGCTTTTTTATTATTTAGATATAAATTGTAGGTTAAAAGGGAACTTATAAGTAAACTAATAATTATTAGACTGTTTCGCATATTTGAAGTCACTCTTTTTATCACAATGGTACGCATAATTCAACACAAGACTAAGCTTATTATCCTTCGAGCGATTAGTAGAGAAATTCGGAGTTTATTGTTCTCGACTTCGCTCTGCTCGAATGTTAAAACAAAATGGTAAATTGAAGCTATTCCACCCGACGGGTGGACAGGTACGAATTTTGCGCCTATTGCTTGCTGAAACCTATTTTTCTCAAACGTCAGTAATTGGCCTTTGAAATAGAGATCAATGCTTATATTACCTATTGAAATTAGATCATACATATGCTATAGTTCCTACTAAATATGGTAACAAATGAGAGAAAAACTTCAATGACAAAATTTATCTTAACTTCGTTAGGAATACTGGGGGGCGCATGGCTTGTTTCGAATTTCACAAGAGTCACCGCTACACAAATAGGATCAAGACCAAGAACAGAAGAAGAGCTACAATCTATTGATGGTCATCATGCAACACATGATGCGTGGGATTTAATTGAGTCTACAGCAATGTATGTTGAGGGATTAATTACGGGCTTTGGAGGATTGCAATCAAAACATAAATCTGTACAGGAAAAAAACACTAAAGTATGGAAAGAACGTCTTAATAAATCGGCAGATAATATGCCAGAAGATGTGATATCACTTCCTTTTAATTAGTTAATACTTGTTATCGTCTATAGGATTAAACTCTAGGCCACCAGTGGAATAGAGT
>MGAF01000005.1 GCA_001789635.1 Candidatus Roizmanbacteria bacterium RIFCSPLOWO2_01_FULL_35_13
ACCGTTATTTTTTTCATTCTCAAATCTTGAACCTGTTCCGAAAAAAAGAACAGTCGTCATTGTGGGAAAAGCCTTTGTATCAATCAAAATCACCCGAAGCCCGTTTGGAAGAGTAAATAATTCCGTCTGCATCTAAACATTCTACAAGATTAATCATTAAATTGTCGACTTATCATTCTCGCGTAGGCGGGAATCCAGTTTTTGGGCTATCTTGACAAAATAATTATAAAGTGTAAAATTTTTAAATTAAATATGGCAGATAAGTTTCAAACACATCCAAAACCCGATAACCTGTCCAATAAACCTTTATGGGACATATTGCTTGGTTCAGTAGCAATAGGTCTTGGAACAATCTCTATTATACTTCAACAAAATGGCTTGTTGCCCGAAGCGCAAAATTTAAGAGGTATGCTTACAGATCCGAGTTGGCAATTGTTTGCCGTTGCTGCATTTTCATTTACAGTTGGAGTCGTAAAAGATATTAAAAGGAGAAAAAACTAACACATTGAGCATTCAACACATCTCCTAAATTTTTTGAGGCTAATTCTTTTATAAACTAGTTTTTATCTTTGATTTTTGCACTATAATGAAATTATGTCTCTTTATTCTTATGAATATCAACAACTTTAAAATTAACTCAATTCCTTCCAATAGGTAAACTACAGACTGTCAAAATAACCTAAATTAGCTCTTAAAAACAACAATATGCTTTTTCAAAAATTCAGTATCAAAAGTTTCTAAAAACTTTTGTCTTCCTAAAAGCGGCGGTATATTATCTTTATCTAAAAAGCCGACTGGAATCGTTCTTGTCCAATTCCCCAATTTCACCTTTATCTGTGACAAAAAATAAACTTTTCCCGTTCCACCGATTCCTCGTGTATGAAATATCTGACATTCTTTTTCCACGTTTACTCCAAGCTTTTCTGCCATAAATCTGGGGAGTAATGTATAATCGGCGCCAGTATCAATTACCATGCGGATACTTACCCAATAATTATCTTTTTTTGACCAAAAGAGTACTTTTGCCATCGGTCTGTAAATTATCCCAAATATCGGAGATTGTTCTTTTTTAAAGTCAAATTTTAAATCCATAAAATAAGCGTATCAGCGTCTGGAATATAAGTTATATCCGGAGTTTCTCTTGGATATTTCTTATGGACTTCATCTAAAATCTTTGAAGCTTTAGATCCTGTCTTTGCCTTAAATACTTTTCCTGCTATTACAACTACATGATAGCCTCGATATTGAGGATTGTTCATAACTAATTCCATGGTGATTTTCTTTTTCATATGTTTTTAGTTTATCACATTTCTTGATTATATTTGTAACGGAAAAATTAATAAGTCGATTCAGCTCCTCTTGACAAGAAGAAGAATAATAAGTATAATACAAAAAATATGGCTGAAAAAAAATATTCAGAAAGTCCAAATGAAGCGGAATTATATAATAATCAAATGATACATAAATTTCCATTAGGTTATTATGTTTGGTCAGATAAAGTCAATCCATTAGTTTTAGGCCGAGTAGTTGATCATTTAAAACAATATTTACCTAGATTTAGAACTATTGTAATTACAGAAGTTGAAGTTGATAGTGTTATACATATCACTGGACAACCTGAAGGCACAGGTACGGAACGTTGGCCAGTATCTCGAATTGGGCGTGTGACTGGTCGAGAAATGGCGTTGCTCACTCATCAAAAAGTCATCTAGGAAAGATTGGCTAAATTTTCCCGTTCAAGGCAATCTGCTTTATATATCGAAATCTCTTAGCTTGGCCAACCTAGTTTTTTTACAAATGATTATTCCTATTCCACCCGACGGGTGGAATAGCTTCAACTTTTATAAATTTTCGGCAAAGTTTGTCTAAATTTGATTATTGGTATGTGGTTTTGCTATTTAATCTTTAATATTTTATATTTAAATCATGTCACTCTATTCTTATGAGTATCAAAAACAACAAACTTCCACTTTAACCCCGGATCACAGAATCCGTAGAATTTTAATTCATTCTGTCACTACTTTAGCTTCTCTTTTTTTAGTCTTACTTTCTACACTTTTGCTCAATAATATAAACAACCGCACAATCTCTCCCATCTCCGCCTCTACCCCTAACGTAGCGTTGAAGACACAAAGCGAAGTGGGGCAAACTTATTCTAATGATTCAAAATCAGTAAAACAATCTAACAATTTAACAATTTCTCTAACTCCCACTCAATCCCCTTCCGAACTAAAATCTACAACCTACAACCTAACACCTTCCCCCACGACCTACAACCTCACGCGCAACTTTTACACCGTTGCCATCATCGGCGACTCCATGGTCGACACAATGGGTGAAGTTCTGGAATATTTGGATTCCGAACTAAAAACTAAGTATCCAAAAACTAAGTTTCTTTTATATAACTACGGAACTGGCGCACAAAATATTGAGACGGGTCTGGCTCGTTTCGGATCGCATTTCAAATATCAAACCCGCGACTACCAATCCATTCCTGAACTAAAACCAGACGTCTTAATAGTTGCCTCTTTTTCCTATAATCCTTTCACTCCCCATGATAGGGATAGACACTGGTTAACCCTGACAAAGCTTGTTGAAGAAGCCAAACAGGTTACTCCCCGGGTGTATATGCTGGCAGAAATTGCACCCCTAAGAAAAGATTTCGGGAAAGGTCCTCAGGGTGTAAATTGGTCATATGATAGTAACTACGAACACTCTTTAAGAATAATTCAACAACTTGAAAATGCAGTGGGTTTAGCAAAAACTTTAGGAGTTCCACTTATTGACGCATTTACACCTTCATTTAATTCAGAAACTAGAGAGGGAAAAAGAGAATATGTTAATCCTTCCGACGGAATTCATCCTTCAGTCGAAGGCCACAAATTTATGGCCGAAAAAATCGCAGAAACATTAAATTTGCATTAAATTAATTCAAAAGAAAAGTATAATTTACATATGCTTCCTGACAATGATTTTATCGAACAAATTGAAAACGAGTTTTTAAATTTATTAATTGAACTTTTAGAAAAAGGAGTCATTGATGAGTCTTATGCAAAACAAACAACCCAAAGTTTTTTAAATCTTTATCCATTTGATTCTCTTGAAAACTTGAAAGACAAATTAAATAATTTTGTTAGTAACAATAAAGAATTTTTGCCTTTCTACACAACCTACTTACATCAGGAAGAATTATATAAAACCAAAGATGTTTTAGTAAAAATGCGTTCATTTCTTAAACAAAATAAAATTGATGAGGCCTTACAAGTGGCTAAATAAATATGGTAGAAACAATAAATGAAAGGTTTACAGCTGCACCGAGAGCAGAAAAAGCTCCTCCTAAACTTAAATCTAAAGAAGGTCCATCAAAAGAACAATCAAAAGCTGCGCATTTATTAAAAAATTTAAAAATACAAGGCGTCAAAGCGAAAGAAATTCTAAAAAGTTTTGTTGCTCAAAAAGAAAATCCAAAATCAAGTGAAACAACTCCCTTAAAAAACGCCACACCACTTAATAAGGATTTAGTTCTTGCAATTTTCAAAGACTTCAGCACTAAACAGTTAACGGAATTATTAGGAGCTTTTAATAGGATTCAAGACACTCTTGGACCATATTACAGTTGGAAAAAACCGGAAACCACAATTTCAGCTTTATCGCCAAAAGAAGAAGAAAAGAAAAAAGGTAAAAAATCGTCTCCCCAATTAGCTCCCCAACCTATTTAATACAATTAAATCAATAAATATGTCTAAACTACTTCATTTTTGATCCTTCTAACAAGGGCAATCAATTTATGGCAGAAAAAATACTTCAGACTATACAGTTACAATAACTAAATGTATCTTTTAATCCTGAAGAACCATCACTGATTTAACATAACTTCTTGAACAGGTTCAGCTAAATTAAGTTTCAATTTTCTGCAAGCTGAATGAAAATAGTGAGATACTAACGCTTAGTTTTTGTAATAAGTGCAGACACCTCCCGGAGGCTGAGTAATTATTGGAGGCGGTGTATTCGTGGCTCCGCTTAACGGAGTAGGGGTTCTTGTAGGTGTAGAATTTGGCGGCGAAGTTGGCTGATTCGTTGGCGAAGGCCCGGCTGTTGGCGGTATAACAGGTCCAAATTCCGATAAATTATAAGTGACCGATTCACTCGTTGCCCCGGAAGAAGTTACATAACTAAAAGTCATGCTGTTTCCATTTGTTTGAGCATAAAGTAATCCCGTCCCGGTTGGAATATTGCCCACTCCCGAGCGCGCCAGGCACATTGGTCCGTTCGCATAACTCCCGCATGTCCCTGTTGCTCCTCCGCTTCCGCTATTACCTATCGTGAAATAATAAGGTCCTTTGTTTCGGCAACCTCCTGCAGTAGTACAGCCTGCCTTTCCCTGATTTGCAAATCGGCTGAATCTTTCATATACATGTGAATGTCCCCAAAGTACAACATGTGCTCCTGCATCCTGAACCATAGGTATTAAGTTGGCTGTGACATTGGCATTTGTCGAGTGAGTTCCTGCAGACCAACCGTTTTGATGCCAGACTACGACTTTCCATGGCTGTGCGGAGTTTCTTATATCATTTATAGCCCAATTAAGCTGGGCTCCACCCAGTTGAGGGGAAGCTTCGGGATTGGCATTAAGCACTGTAAAATGCACATTTCCATAATTAAAAGAATAAATCACACTGCTCCCGCTGCCGGATGAACCTGGCAGTCTTCCTCCATTTGGCATGGATTGGTCATCTACCATCACATCACAACCATTCAGTATTCCCGCTGGAGTATTATTACTATTATTATCGTGATTTCCACAAGCCAAATAATAAGGAGAAAATTTCATCGATTCTTTAAAAATATCATAGTGAAGCCTGTCTTGTTCCGGTTCTCCCGAAAGACTGGCATACCCGCCATATCCGCCGGATCCATAAACCACATCTCCTGCTTCAATCACTAGTTCGGGTTTTTTATTGGCAATTTGAGTGGCTGTTGCTTTTTGATTGCTACCTCCATTCCCCGAATCTCCAATTACAACCCAACTGAAGGGAGTGGAAGAACCGGTAACCGGAGAAGTTTTTATATAATAAGTCTGATCTCCTGCGGCTGACATTCCTCCACCATTAGTCAGAGCCTGATAAAAATATTTTGTATTCGGTGAAAGTCCGGTAATCGATGCCTTATGCATAAATCCGGGTGAATTATCGATCTGTTTTCTGCCGTTTGCACCGTTTGCAGTTCCCATTTCATATGAAGTTGTTGTCCCATATTTTACTTGAGATGTTCCCCCCGATGCAGATTTCCAGATAATATCTGCTGTCGTTGTAGTAACATTCTGCACTTGAATCGGCCGCATTAAATTTTGGGCAGAAGCCGATCCAGGAGAAAAAAATAAAATTAAAAAAAATAAGGCAATAGAAACTTTTTTCGTTTTCAAGAGGTTCATTGTATTATAAGTATATCTTGACAATTTAAATGTCAAGCAGTAAAGTAATCATAGCACAATCCCTAAATCAATAAAATGAAAAATTCCGGTAAATTGTTTCTATTTTTTGTCATAATTTCTATTTTTGCGCTGGCATTTTATTTTACCAGGCAAAAAAATTCTCTACAAACTTATAATTCCTCAGCCAGTGAACCTGTTGTTGATTCTTTTACACCAACGAATATACCTCCTCAAACAATCTCAATTACTGCCAACAATAACACTTTCGATCCAAGTGATCTCTACTTAGTCCAAAACCAGGATACAATTCTTCGAGTCGACGCCCAGGATCAGGATTATATTTTTGAGTTAAAAGAATTTGATATATATGCCACGGCTCCCCAAGGTCAGGTTAGCGAGATTCTCCTACCCGCAAAAGCCATAGGCACGTTTACCTACAGCTGCGGTCCCACCTGCACTGGTCAAGTCCACGTAGAAGATAACGATGCCGACGCAGTATATGAATAAACTGGGTTTTATCTTTGTCTTACTTGCTTTTTTTCTGGCAGGTTTTTTTATCTCCAAAAAAAACGGGCAAAAAATAAATGGCGATATAGAAATTGATGAAATTTTACGCGCCACCAATAGTGCATCCTTTAAAATAACTGTTGCATCGTATATCTTCGACGATCTGGAATTTTTTATCAATGATAAAAGCGTAAAAAAAATACGTGTTGAACCATCTGATTTTATCACGGAACTTTCAGGTTTAAAGTTAGGAAAAAATGAAGTTTACATTCTTGCTAAAGATTCCAAAACCGGGAGCAAGATGAAATCAGAAGAAGAATACATTACCTACGAAACTACCAAACCCAAACTTATAATCTCCAGTCCGAAAGATAAAGAAACCGTATATGGTGATACTGTTGAAATAAAAGGTAAGACAGACCCAGATAGTTTTGTTCTTATAAACGACCAACCTGTAGATTACTATAAAGACGGCAATTTCGGAACAGAATTAAAACTTGATTATGGTGAAAATAAAATAAAAATCTTCTCCCAAGACCTTGCCGGAAATCATATCAGAAAAACTTTAACCATAATCTACATGTATACCACTCTGCTTTGATTTTGCAACTTTTTGGTATATACCTACCGTAGCCTTCAAATGAGAGTTTGAAATATCTCTACAATTAAAACTGTTCTATGGTGAAAATAAAATAAAAATCTTCTCCCAAGACCTTGCCGGAAATCATATCAGAAAAACTTTAACCATAATCTACATGTATACCACTCTGCTTTGATTTTGCAACTTTTTGGTATATACCTACCGTAGCCTTCAAATGAGAGTTTGAAATATCTCTACAATTAAAACTGTTCTCTAAAATCAAAGCTACGTTGGGTATTATACCCAACAATTTGAAAGCAGAGGGGTATAACAACCTATTTTGTATCATCTTGTTACGATTGTGTTCCAGGTGATACATTTATTTTCACACATAATAATTACGACTTTTGCGACGACCGCATGAAAAGTCGTATCACTACTAAACTTATCATTACTACAACAACTAGTCTTACAATATTTTCAAAAACTGATACTTGCGGATTTACCCGTTTTTGATCTTTAGCTTTTACAATCTTTACATCCTCAAGTTGGGTCATCGGTTTATAGCCAATAATCCGGGTCAAAAATTTATCTCCTTCTTTATCGGCAAAAACTGTCGTAAATCCCTTGGCTTCGACCTTATATTTTGTCCTGATGAAAAGATCAATCTTCAGCGTCGCAAGATCAAGCAAAAGCGGCGGATACATACTCGATGATTGAGTTGAAAGCAGATCATTAGCTCTGGCATCTTTAACTCCCAGTATGCTTTCCGCTGAACTTCCATAGGGAAAAGATAAAGGTACTGAAATTGAGTCCCGGTCAGGCTGAATAGCAACTAACTTAAGAGGATATATAATATTTTCAGTCCTAAATTTAGCCTGAATCGGTATATTGTGAGCCGCACTGATAGTCAAACTTTCTTTTGCATCCATTTCAACGTGCAGTCCGTCAATGACAGCCAGTACAAAATGCCAGTTTTTTTTCAGATATTCTGCGAATAATTCTCTGGAATTTTTTGGGATCGAATAGGCATTAGCTTTAAACCAGGCTTCCAACTCTTTCATGTTTTTAAAATCCGGCACTTCTTTTATATACTTTATTAACGCCATCCGGCTGAAAGTCTGAGAAGGAACCGTTTCTTCTTCGATCAAATCCGGATACAAAAGTTTCTTAAAGAAATTGTCTTTAGAGAATTTTTTTACGGTTTTCTTCTCTATTTCTAAAAAAGAATCCGTCAACACATTCTCCTTACTGTCAAGTTTTTTAATCTCTACTTTTGTAGGATACGCCATCACCCAGTAAAAATTACTCAAAACCAAAGGATTAAAACTAAAAGTTTGAGAAGAAGTAATCGTTTCGGTTTTCCCATCATAGTCGATGATCGCCTTCACCTCCACCGGCGCCACCTGCCCATAATCCCCGGTCAAATAGCCACCCAATGCCTTAACTTCTTTTGGGAAAATAAAAAATATCAAAGCCAAAATTGAAAAAATATAGATCGATTGCCTCATATAGAATCAATTAAATATTTTTTGGCAGCAGAAGGATATGATTTTACCCAACGAAATAATTTTTTTTTATTTAATCTTGATAGATCCATTTCTTGCCAGGATACCGTTTCTACTCCGCGTGAGACAAAATAGATAAGATCGAGTAATGCCTTCTCCGGATAGGCAATATACTGATTTTCCTTCTGATAAAAGCCAAAAAATAGTTCTCTTTTTACCTGTCGATAAACTAAAAGAATATTATTAATTTTAGCCTGATAAGATTTATTCAAGGTCACACTATAAATCTGACGTGGAATCTGATTGACAACTCCAACCTTACTCAACACTGTCTTTAAAGACAGATAAGACGGGTAATAGATCTGCGAAGTAACCTGCTCCGGTATAACTATTTTGTTATAAGCACTGTACCAACCTCTCCCTAGCTTTTGAATCACTCCCCTTTTGCTTAAACGGTGGATTACTGTACGTAGATTTTTTTCTTTGCTGTTTAAAATTTTTCCCAGATCAGATACGGAAAAAATCGAATTTGGATACTGGTTTATTCTCTGCAGAATCTTAAGATCGTTCATAATTTTTTATACCACTTCGCTATCAAACAAATAGTTTGATAGCTTCGAGGTATTATACGATTAGATTGTCAATGTAGGTTAATACCTAACGAAGCAGTCATTTTTTTATTGATGGATGACTGCGTAGTGGTATTAAAAAATTTTTCGGCCAACTCTTAAGATAGTCAGGCAAAAGCTGACTTATCTCGCCTGCGAACTTACCCCTATGAATTTTAGGTTGGCCGATCTGTATTTTTTTACCCAGCTTCTCCCCCAGCCACCAAAGATCAAAATAATCCCGGGGCTCCTGTCTCGATTTTACCGCCAGCTTTTTTTCGTAAAAAATCCTCTCTAACGAGTAGGTGTCGATTAGAGGAGTCAATATGCTTACCGGCGATCTCACCGCTTTAAGTTCGTAATCGCTCTTTTTAAGTCCGTACTTTTTTTTGGAGATCTCGACTTTTATGAAAAATGATTGATTCAAAAGCTTATTTTTTACCAAAAGTAAAGCAAAAAGAGTATTTCTTTTATCGTAGATATCCTTTATTGCCAGTCCATCACGGCTTTTTTCAATCTTTTTTATAACTCGGACAAATTCGGGAAAATTGCTATTTTTAATAAGGGAAAAGTCAAGATCCTGGGAAAATCTGGGCGAGCCGTAGACCAGTCTCAAGGCTGTTCCGCCTTTGAAGACGATTCTATTGCTTATCTTGGATCGCGAGAGTGCGTCGACGATAAATACCTCCATCTCCTCCCGAACTATCTCAACCGGAGAAATACCCAATTCCTTTGCCTGTTTGTTCACCAATTCTGGTTCCATTTTTATAGACAATTATGTATATAAAGTAAGAATAACAAATCATGCGATCTTTGTCAATATTCCTTTACCTGCTCCGCCGCCACCTGACCATAATCCCCGGTCAAATATCCGCCAAGAGCATTTACTCCAATTGTAGAAATAAAAAAAGTCGAAGCTAAAATTGGGATAAATAAAATTATTTTTCTCATGTTATATATCGTCAATATCCTATTATTTTTTATTGCAAAATGCAATTGCTTTCAAGCTAAATTAACTGACCCACCTGCACTTTGTGCCATTTAGCTCTTTCTGTCATTGCCAGCGGTGATTGTTGAAGCGAAGCAATCCCAAAACGATGAAAGAGATTGCCACGTCAGCGCCTAATCGGCGCTTCCTCGCAATGACAAAAACTCGATCATGGCTTCAAAGTTAAACAACTGCAGGTGGGTCAGCTAAATTAATTATTGCTTTTTAGGGCTAGTGTGCTAAAATAGTAATGTAAATTACAATTATTATGACCTCGAATAATTTAGCATCTCAAGCTGCAGCGGCAGGATTAATTGGATATTTTCTTATTTTAGGCATCGGAGCATTGGGATATATTCATATAGCGAACGAAGGAGTAACTACAATTATAGAAAGAAGAACTGACACGTCTTCTATAATTACTTCACAAAAATGCTACCCACTGTCTTTTCGATATAGAGAATGTGAACCGGCGGAGGTATTTATATATCCGCTTCCGGAAACTGGTGGAAAATAAAAACTTTAGAAACCTTCAATATCTGCTTCATTTATCATTAAATCAGAAGCCATTTTTGTCAACCGCTTCTGTTGCCATTTTGGCTCTGCAAAAAAACCAAGTTAGTTTATGTAAATTTTTCTGCTAAATAGACTTTTATCAACGATTGATAAGGAATATCCCTTTTATTCGCCTCTTTTTTTATATCTGGATGGCCATTTGTCAACCGAAGCGGTTGCCATTTTAGCTCTAAATCTACTTTTTTCCCAAACCTATATCATGCATTCCAATTGAAGTGATATAAAAATACTCAGCTGCAAATTCTCCGGTAAATCGATAATGAAAATCTATTCTTCCCTCATACTGATCCGAGTTTGCTTTTTTGCGAAAATTTAGAGAGGGATGGTCAATATCTTTTTGCAGAAGTTTAAGTTGTTTATGCAACTTCCTCAAAATTTTAGTTGGCAATTTGCGAGCTTGTTTTTCAGCTCTAGCCGCGAACCTGATGGTGATAGCGTTGGTTGGATCGGTCATTTTTTATATTTTTGAAAAAATCAGCCACCTCTTTTTTATTTCTTAGTTCATAAAAATCACCTTTTTTTATATCCTCTTTCCCTTTTTTAATTGACCAATCCCACCATTTATCACTTCCATAAGGCGGTTCCTGCTCAAACTTTTCCAATAAAGTGCCAAGCATTTTTTCCAACTTGCTTATCCGGACCAAAAGCTCTTTATACGCTGATTGTGATAGGGTAACTGTATTATTCATATGTCAATAAGTATAACACAATTTTGTTATACCACTTCGCAGTCATTCGCTAATGAGCATAATGACAGCTGCGTTGGGTATAATACCTGACGAAGTTATCAAATATTGATCTTTGATAGCGGAATGGTATTACGCTTTTTTCTTATGAGTTTTCACCTGAGAGTTCATTCTCTTTAACACAGATTGTCATTGCGAGCGATGAGTTTTGGAGCGAAGCAATCTCTGTTTTAGAACGTTATAATAATTAGATTGCTTCGAAGTTTCAACTAAAAATCATCACTCCTCGCAATGACAAAATTGTATAGTCTGATATAGTTTCGTTAAGACTTGTGAACTCTTACGTTTTCACTGAAGATTTTTCGATTTCTGTTTATTTAATTGTTTAGAGGTTGTGGACCCGTGATTGTGCTGCAGATTAATTGACCGCAGGTTGTGCAGTTATCCCCTCCGTAATACTTGCAGCCGTAAGGCGGGGTTGGACAATAAAGCGGCCCACACGGGCCTCGTGTCGGAGTCGGTGCAACTTCACAATAACCTCCAATCCCTTCCGGAAATGCACAATACGGGGGGGTATCAAGACAGGTCGGCCGCGGTATACAGGTTGGCGTAGGAGTCTTTGAAGGACAGATATTCACTCCGGGATTTTTTTGCATCCATATTTGATAATCAATTACATTTATTACTCCATCATTGTTATAATCAAACGGAAATTTAATAAACCAGACCATGTAATTATTACAACCTGGAGTGGGGGTTGGAGATTTATAACTCGTTGGTGTGATGTAACTTGGTTTTACCGCACATTGGGGTGAATATAAAGTCGAGTCAACGCACGATGTCGTAGAACCGGTTCCGGTTACGCAGGCACCTGCGGTCTTTTGATAACAGGATGAATTAGCATCTTTTAACCATTCGGCAGCGGTTCGGCAACGGTTTGAATTAGTCAATACATATGTCCCGTTTGTAGAATCATTTCTGCAGCTATAGGTAATATATACATATTTACTTATACTTTTAAAAGGAGGTGTCGGTGTTTTATAGGCTGAGGTTGGTGTTCGCGTTGGATACCAGGGAGGAGGTGTAACTGATACGGGTACTTGTGCTGATGTTTGTAAATTATTTTGGTTTTTCGGGTATAAAAAAGAAAACTCCAATACTAGAATTGCTAACAAAGCAAAAAAAGCAGTTACTAAAATTTTATTTTTCATTTAATATTCACTCTAATACCAATTTAATTTTTTGTCAAGAGCAGATAATCCAATGTCAAACCAAAATAGAAATGTCACCCCCCTTATTAAATAACCCGAATGGCGAAATTTAATTAAACTGTTCTATTAATACGATTTTTGTCATTGCGAGCGGTGATTGTTGAAGCGAAGCAATCTCGTTAATTACATAATAGATTGCCACGTCGCTTCGCTCCTCGCAATGACATAGCTGCAAATTTTGTAATGCATGTTAATTACTCAATTATTTTCTGTACCGTCGTTTGTAAGAAACTCATTATGGGGGTGACATTTTAATCTTGGACTAAGATTCTATCAATTTTTCTTTATTTAAACGTTAGTTTGTGCTAAAGTTTATTCATTAAAAACAAAAAGGACTCCAATCGGAGCCCCTTTTTGCTAAAAGAATACTATATTTTAACACGGATATAAGACTATTATCAAATCATATGAAGCTTTTTTCTCATAAATTTTTTTTCTCTATATTTATTTTTTTGTTTATTTCTTTATTTGTAATTCCCTCATTTGCCCAAGCTCACCCGCTTGATGAACTGGGAAACGTTAAGGTTTATGACGAAAAACAGATTCTCACAATTGACAAGAAATTAACAGAGTTAAAAATCGAAATGCAGTTTTTTGCTTACGAAAAAACTTTAGTCTGGGAAAGTATCGATACCAACAAAGACAGGGAAATTTCCAGTGATGAAAAAAATAACTGGATGGAACTGGGAAAAGATTCTTCCTGGATTGTTTTCAATGGAAAAAAATATAACTTCGAACCAAAACAAGTAATACTCTCCGATTACTACACTTTCTTCTCTCCCCCGCCAACCAGAATAACTTTAATTTATACAAAAAATATTTCATTGCCTCAAAAAGGTTCGCTCGACTATTTTTATAATGGCAGGGATAAAAAAATAACAGAAATACAACTTGAGATCAAAGGGTCAAATAATTTGACTCCGCTTTCAACAAAAAAGATTCCTCCCGATCGGGTTAGTGTTATTTTTGGCAAGGTGTCCACCCTCAGGGTGGACGAATCAATAAATCCCCTCCTTGAGGGTGGATCTCTGAAAACCGGCGATCGATTGCAAAATTTCTTAAACCGATACATTAAACCAACCGAGGAAATTCCGCTTTCCTTAAAACTCTGGGCAATAGCGATAGCTTTCAGTATCGGAGCACTACATGCCCTAACTCCGGGTCACGGCAAAGGAATCACAGCAAGTTTTTTAATCGGCGAACGCGGAACTTTACTGCAAGCTTTATATCTCGGATTAATTATTACAATAACCCACACTTCGAGTGTATTCTTATTAGGACTCGGGGCTTTATTATTAACCCAATACATTGTTCCTGATACTGTCATTAGGTGGCTTAATTTCTTTTCCGGTCTTTTAGTTCTTGGTTTTGGCCTTTATCTAATCTACATCCGTTCTAAAAAAATTCCGTTTTTTAGCACCCTCAGGGTGGGTAAGTCAATAAACGCCCTCCCTGAGGGTGTACATTCACATAATCATGAACATCTATCTCTCAAAACCCTTCTACCCTTAGGAATTTCCGGAGGAATAGTCCCTTGCGTCGATGCTCTGGCAATATTGATAGTCGCAGTTTCTCTCAATAAAATTTTATTCGGTATAATTTTACTCTTATCTTTTAGTTTGGGGCTCGCCTCGGTCTTAATCGCCGGTGGAATTTTAGTCGTAGTAGCCAAAAACAAAGCCGCCAAAAAATTCAGGAATATCAGCCGCATTGAGCCTTATTTGAGTTTAACTTCTGCAATAATTGTAACCGTCTTAGGAATAGCACTACTTTTGGCTTTCCTTAAATAAAAGTATTTACTATTTACTATTGACACCGATTCAATATTAGTACTAATATCAATTAATGTCTATAAACGATAAGAATGTATCTTTTTCTAATTCAGAAAATAAAGAAAAAATAAGAAATATTTTATTAACTTCTTTAAAAATTCTTCCTGTCTTTATATTAGTTCTCGCAATGATAGGCGCCGGATTAAATCTTCGTAAAAGTCAGGATCCGCGATCAAGTGCAGTGGGAACAAACAATAAAATCAATAATTCTGACCGCATTAAGGCAATAAATTCCGAGTTTTTAAACTATGTCAAAAGCACTAAGGGACAAGCAATAAATCAGCAATCAACGGATAATTTACATAACCTTGCGGCAGAACGCAAGCAACTTATGCTTTCCTATCTTCCCGACGAACCCGATAAATTTCTGGAAAATTTAATTCCTGAAGATGTTAAACAAAATCTCCCCCGGGAATTATTTTCTAAAAACCTGATCGAGAAAAAAGAAACCGTTAAAGGAAAATTAAAAACAACTGTTTACGATGATTTTGAAAAAAATCAAGCGAGATACGAATATTTATTAAACGGTTTAAACCTTTATATCTCGGAAAAAAGCGGCTCCCTCCCATATGGAGACGTGACTGTTAACGGATATCTTATAGATAACAATCTTGTTGTTGCCGATCCTCAACTAAATGTTTCGTATGGTTCTTTAAATAGATATGAAGTCTTTGGTCCTCAAAGAACTTTAATGGTTATTGTTGACGCAGACTATGATCCTGCAGAGATTACAACTCAAGCACTAGACACAGCGATTTTCGGTATTACGAGTTCGGCAGCAACATATTATAAGGAAACTTCAAGAAATAAAATGAGCTTAACAGGAGAAGTGACAAAGACGACTGTTAACTTCAGTAACGTAGCAAATAAATGTTATATATACGATTTAGTATCCCAAACGGATTCGGTATTGAGTCAATCAGGTTTTATATTGGATGACTACCGGATAATACAGTATTACCTGCCAAAACCCCCTGGGTGTGGTTGGGGTTTTAGTGGTGTTGCATTATCGGATAAGCGTTCTGTGGTTGCCTGGAATGAGTATATTAACAAAGGTATTAGTATTCACGAAATTGGGCATAATTTCGGACTTTTACATGCAAGTACCTATAACTGTGGTAGTAAAGCGTTCGGGACCGAAAGCGAATGCCAGGTAATAGAATACGGAGATAACTATGACATTATGGGTTTGTCATCAGATAATGCACCGGTTTTCAACGGACCACACAAGCTCGCCTTAAGCTGGATTGATGAAAACGAATACTCATTTGTTAAAAACGATCAGGAGTTGGAAATCTTTGCTCATGAGATTACAGATCCGGGCTTAAAGGTTGTGAGGATTTGGAGGAATGTGGATGATAATTATATGTATCTTTCCTTCAGAAAAAAAGTTGGCATAGATACGGTGTTACCGGATACTATCACTAGGGGAGTAAATGTTCATTTAGCCCAAGCTATCTCTGATAGCAGAAAAACATTATTTATTGATGTAAATCCTGGTGAACCTGGAACACTTAAAAGTTGGTACGATGCTAGCATGTATGATGGACAAATATTAATTGATGAGCTGTCCGGAATTAAAATTACTCAGGTGTCACATACAGTAGATAAGGCCATTGTTCAAATTGATGTTCCTGATAACTATCCTCCCAAACTTAGAAGTGCGAACTTTAATGGATTATATCAGTTACCGGATGGCAGATGGTTTGCATATGAAAATACTTTAATCCAATCCTTAATCTTTGCGCATGACTTTTCTGATGATATAACTAACATATCAAGAGAAGTAACCTATCCCGATGGATTTAAGCAATTATCAGATATGACAGTAAGTCCACATGTTGGTAGTAAATTGTGCGAGGAGATTAAGTGTTTTGACGGAACTGGAGGGAATTTTTTCACATATCAAGCGGGTAACTATAAATTGACCTTTACAGCTAGAGACTCAATAGGTGCGGATTCCAATCTGTTAGTCTATGAATTTATCGTAGGTTCAAAAATCCCGCCTTTACTTACTCCGACCTCAACGCGAACACCAACGCCCACTTATATAAAAGTTACTCCTACTTTGACTCCTTCTATAAATCTCACTCCAAAGCTAACATTAACTCCAACACCAACTAGTCATATTACGTTAACGCCGACACCTACAGGTCCTATAAAAATAACACTAACCCCAACTCCGACTACTTATATTCCTACGAAAACTCCTACCATAACTCCTGCATTATTAAAATTAGAACCGGTTGCCGATTCATATGTAAATTCAAATTACCCTAATAATAATAGCGGCAAAGAAACGGATCTTAAAGTTAAGACGTCTCCAACGAAAATTACTTTTATGAAATTTGACTTAACTCAACTTGCTTTATTAAAATTTAATTCTGCAAAACTTAAAGTCTGGGTTAATGACCCGACTAACGGTACAATAAATCTTTACCTGGTTCCGAATAATTACTGGACCGAAACCGGAATTACTTACAACAATAAGCCTGCTTTAGGTAACTTGATTTTGTCATTTACTACAAATTATTCCGGCGCATTTAAAGAAATAGATATAACTAATTTTATAAAATCAAATCCAAGCAAAATAGTATCTTTTGCATTTCAGACGACCAGTACAAATGAGTTATCCTTTAAATCAAGAAATATTGCAGACACTTCCAGACGCCCAATTCTTATATTCCAATAAAATCTAGCTTCATTCCACCCGTCGGGTGGAATAGGCACAAAATTTCAATTTTTATAATATGTACAGACACCTATAATAGGTGTAGGAGATACAATAGATTGGGTTGGAGTTCTGGTCGGGGTCGAACCGCCGGGCGTTGGTGTTCTGGTTGGTGTAACCGGTGGCGGTGGAGTCGTTCCGCTTTTAATAAAAGTTTTTGAATACTGAACTGCGGTTGTTCCGCCTTTATAAAAATCTACTGTGAACTGTCCTCCGTTCACGTTAACCATCAGGAATCCGCCGCCGGTACCAACGTCCAACCAATAATCAATACGCGCACTGCTCGGTGTTGTCGGTCCGGCTCCGGCGTCACCCGAGACAAATTGCTCAAACTGTTGTGTTATTCCGGGAATCCGTGAACCGTTAATATGGGTATATGCTACAGAGTGCTCATGTCCATAAAATCCTGCTGAGACAATCGGGTGTTTATTTATCACGCTGATTAAGGAAGCTGGAGGAAGAGGACTGACATGATTTGCTATATAATAAAAAGGTCCGTGCCAAAAAAAGAAGGCATGCGTCAATCCGCTGGATTCGGCATCGGTCAATCTTTGATCAAGCCAGGCAATCTGCGCCGCAGTCATCTGAGTCACATTCCCCGGGACATCAATTCCGATTATTCTTGAGTTACCGTAATCAAAAGAGTAGGTCAGATCATCGTTTAAAGCCGAATAATTTGTCCCGCCGATAATTTGTACTTGCGCAGCCAGATTAAAATAATTTTGCCAGGCGGTACTGGCTCCGGCAACAGCATTATCATGATTTCCCCTCACCGGAAAAGTAATATTGAATAATCCGTTATTTACTCCGCCGTTCAGGGCATTCTTCCAGACATTCATTCCGGCAGCAGTGAATCCTGCGGTTTCCAAATCACCTGCATAGATTGTAAATACCGGATTTAAGGCTTTAGCTTGGTTGGAAAGATTGGTTAAGGTTTGAGTGTCCCCTTTAGTATCTCCCCAGGCGACGAACTTAAATACAGTTTGAGCGGAAGCGGGCAGAACCGCTAAAAAAAAGGTGTAAAAAATGAAAATTACGGAAAAAATAAGTCTGGTTGTTTTATTCATGGATCCTCCCCTTCTTCACCCGCATTTTGGTCACCGACTTTTTCAAAAATAACATCGGTTCCTCCCTTTCCGTCGTTAATCAAAGAAATCGAAAGAGTGTCTACTCCTTTTCGCAGCTGGATCATCTGAATTTGTTCATCTGCCGGATTCTGTGGAGGTACGTCCAGTATCCATCCGGTTCCGGCCAAATGATCCAGGTACCACCTTGCTGCCAGAGAAACACTGACACCGGCGTGAAGACTTGCTTTTGAATTCACAGCAGGATCAAACAACCTCAGATCCTCTACTGTCTGCGCCTCAGGTGCAGTCTTCAAATCAAAATAGGTTTTTTGCTGATTTCTTTTCCCGGAATTAATATAATAGTTGAAAATTAAACCCAGTAAAATCAAAAGACTAAAAGTAGCAAAGAATAATTTTCTCTTCGCAGATTTCCTCATACCACTACTTTACACCCTTTTATTAAAAAACTTCTGTGACCAAAATCACTTAATTTATTATTCACTATCTCCAAAATGACTCTGAAAAATTGTTGTATTTAAATTATTAAGTGGTTCAAAAGCTAATCTTACTCGATCTCCTTGATCATTAACTACAAATACTTTACAAGGCCTATCTGCTTTTACAGTTAAAATGTCTGGTTTAATTTTCTTTGGTTTATTACTCTTTTTTTTAATTAAATCAAAATATTGTTCTAATTGTTGGCTTAAACTTCCATATTCAAATACTGCTGTATCAGGATCATGGATCGCATCACATTGCCCCTTGTCTTTTAAAGGGGGTGTGTTTTTAATTCGTTCTTCAGCTGGAACTCCTGTAATTGATGAATATCTAATGCAAAACCAACATAGTGGTGAAACATCCGAGGTTATTGCTCTGCGTACTAATTCACTCATATCCTATAATTATATAAATTTTTAAAAAATTATCAACCCTTGACATTCCAAACTTTTATTCTATCCTTAAATTAAACATGTACGATAAATTATTTCGGGAAAATAAATTAGTAGCTATCTATTCTTTTTCAATTGTTTTTCTTCTTATAGTTGCCGTCTTGGTTAATGGAACAAAAAACACATACAATTCGAGTGCAAGTGAAAATAATTACATTACCCCCGGATGTTACTATAAATTGAACTGTCCACCGAAAGAGTCCGACACCAAGTCAACTTTCCAATGTGTCCCAACCCTTGTCTGTCCAACTCCCACTCTTACTCCCAAACCAACTGGAATCCGAACATCTCTAACCTGTGGTGAATGTGCAGCCAATAAACTCACGAATTTATGTTTTGACTCCGTTAAAAAAACCAGCTATTGTACTTCTCTTTCTACAATTCTGCCTCTACCAACCGGATTAACCTGTGTAAAATGCATTGTTCCGACAATAACTCCTGCAAAATGCACTCTTCCGCCTGCCTGTCTATTTTCAGAACCACGCTGTCTGATGCCTGAGCCTATAGGAGGCTGGTGCGGAGTAACGCCAACTAAAGGGCCATATATTTATCCAACAGCTGCAACCATGTATCCTAAGCCAACTTTCGGATTCAATCAATAAATCTGCAAAATCAAAATTATTCCTGTAGTAAATTCCCGTTGACAACTTATAAAAAACAACTATTCTTAATTTAATATGCTGAAGAACTTCTTTCAAGAAAATAAAATGGTTGTCTTTGCTTCATTGGCAATCTTTTTTGTTTTACAGATTGGCGTGTTAGTCAGAAATAATCAAAATATACTCGGTCTTGAATCGCAACAATACAGTTACATACCGAACGGATGTTACTATAAATTGAATTGTCCGCCGACCCCGATCGGACAACAGTCAACCTTCAATTGTCTCCCTGTTTTAATCTGCGTTACACCGACTGCCACCAGACCAACAATATATCAAACACCTTTGAGTTGCCAAACTTGTTTAAATAGGGGTTATAACAGACTATGCTACAATACTACAAATAGAACAACTTACTGTTCGAACAATTTAACTGCTCCCCCAGGAGTCAACTGTATAACCTGTCGAAGAACAACTCCTACACCTACCCGCAGACCCTCATATTATTATCCGTCAAGAACTCCAACACTTTATCCAACCCGCTATACTTCCTGCAAACCTCTAGGTTGTACTAATCCACCGCCAAATTGCAGATACATAGGCGGCGATAATTGCACTACCTGCGGAAGATTGTATTGTATTACGCCCTACCCGACATCTCCTTATAACTAACCGAAATCTCGTAAGAGTTCACGCTTCTTGACAAAACTATACCAGACTATGTCATTGCGAGGAGGAGGAACGACGACGAAGGAACGTCAGACGTTCCGAAGCAATCCCATTAATGAGATTGCTTCGCTCCAAAACTCACCGCTCGCAATGACAATTGATTATAATCTTTGTCAAGAACTGTGAATAGTTACGAAATCTCTTTGCTCTTGCAAAATCAGTAATTGATTGGTATATATATACATAAGCAAATAATAAAATATGATCGAAACCGTTTCATACGATCTGAATCAGACTGGCGGAGGCAATAAAAATAAAACAATGATGATTGTGATTGTCGTTGTAGTATTAATTGCTCTTGCCGGCGGATTCTTCTTCTGGCAAAAGCAACAAACAAAAGACTCCGAAGTAAAAAAAGTAATGGTTGATGATAAAAAAGAACCCACCTCTACTCCCAGTCCGACTGCAAAACCGATTGATAAATCTAAAGTAAAAATTCAGATATTAAATGGTACAGGTACTCCGGGCGAGGCAAAAACAGCAGTCGACGCTTTGGTTGAGGCCGGTTACAAAACAGAAAATATAACAACCGGTAATGCCGAAGAATACGATCACGCTAAAACAACAATTTCAGCTAAAAAAGGATTTGAAGATGTTGCCGGTGATATTGAAAAATCCCTCAATTCCAGTTTCGACACTATTGAAATAGATTCCCAGGAACTTGATGCAGACGGTGAATTTGATGTAGTTGTTACGACCGGCGGAAAAATATTCGAAGAACCAACCGGCGCTCCAACCACCAAACCAACACTTTCAACTTCTAGCCCGACACCAACCACAACCTCAACAACTACGACTCCAACTCCATCTTCTTCCCCCACCCCAACACCATAAAATTATTGTTCGAGCATGTCGAGAACAGCACTCTGCCTGATCGTCATTGCGAACGGAGCAAAGCAATCCCATCTGAATTTGGTCAGCGGATAATTCCATAATTATTCAGCAGTTTTGAGTATTGATCCATTACATTTTTAAAGGTAGCTATTAGCAATACCACAGATATAAGTGTAAGCACAATGGCGATCAAACCAACTAGCCTGACTTTGTTATCTTTACTACGAATATATTTTATTCCCCACCCCAAGCCAAGCGGAGCCAGGAAAAAACTGACTGTATAAATAAAAATTTGCCTTCCGAATGAGATGGGTTTTATCCTAAGCTCTTTCCCGCAATTCGGACAAAAAAACCACTCAGGATTTATTTGATACTTACACTGACTACACTGATTCATATTTTATTCTACCTTATCTGTCATTCTAAGGAGGAGTGAAACGACGACTCCAGAATCGTTGTTATAATTTTTCGTATTCAATCTTGGTTATTTTTGAAGCTTCCTGTTGTTCTTTGGAATTTCGAATATTTTTTAAATAAAATTTCCAGGAAATTATTTTTCTGTTATCAGTTACTTTTTCCAAAAATTCTATTCCCTGTAAATGATCATTATTCCTATTCCACCCGTCGGGTGGAATGAAGCTAAACCTAATTCTACTCTTCACTATTTATATGTCAAAGCCTAAAAAAGTGAACACTTTTATAGAATTAATTTAGAATGATGGATTTTACTTTTTCTATTTAAGCCGTCTAATTGCTCTTGACAAGAAGAAGAAGAAGAAGTAAAATCCAAACATGGCTGAAAATAGAATTAATCCAGAAATAGTAGTAGGAGCAAAAGTATTTATTAGTATACTATTGGGAGTTGCTGAAGGAGAAGCTACAGCTTTAGCCGCTTCCAGAGGAATACAAGCAGTTAGAACGGTAAATGCAAAGACATTAGAATTATGGAGCCAGGTGGGTTTGGAAATCGGTTCAGAAGGTGTTATAGAAACAGTCTACATTACTGGATATTCTAATGTTTTATTTAATCCAACAAAAAAACGCCGCAAACCTTTTTCATTTGCAGTTCCCACAACATGTTTATCAGTGAAATAGTAAATTCCTAACCTCTGGAGTTCGAAATAATGTCCTAACGGCCTAAATTGAAACTTAAAATAATATTCTAACTCGATCCAGAGAGTCTAAATCATAAATCGAAACCGGATTTATTTCGTTCTGCAATTTTTTTAAGTAAATCCTCCACATGGTTTAATATATTAGAAATCCGTGCTATTCCACCCGACGGGTGGAATGCCTCATCGTATCAGTTAAATCTTTAACCAACTTTTTAAGCTTTGTGGATTTAAAATCAACTATTTTTTTATTCTTTAATTTCAGTACATGATGTCCTATCTCAATAATCTTTATTACAGCCATATTATCCCATTAAATCAGGAAGGTCTAAATCAACTGATTAAATCCGTACCTAGACACCCTTAGGGTGTACAGACTTGGATTTTGCATTTCTAACAAGGACTAAGTAGGACAGATTTATTCTCTAATAAAAGCTATTGTTGTAGAGTGTTGTGAATCATCTATTCCTTCTTTTATTTGTCCCCTTCCTAATTGTCCGTGTACCAAATTTAGACTATCATCATCACCCTCTCCTAAATATTGTTTGTAAAAACCGTCCTTTTCATAGTCAGCCATCACATCTTTATCAAAGATAACATTTTTTCCCCAAGTTCTATCATTGCCAGATAATTCCTCACCTACTAAAACGTATTCTTGAACACTGTTTTGTCTCAAGGCAGGACTAAGATCTTCACCAGGGGGTATCCAAGAGAATAATACTATATCAGGTTGATATTTCTGAACTGCTTTTTCCGCATCTAGATTTTCAACATCAATTACTGTTTTACCCAAATCTTCAGACCAGATATTAGGATCTGTAGCCCTAATTTCTAGCTGATCATTTCTTATTCCCAATTCTTGCATTTTTTCTTTAATAAAATGTGTCATCTGACCTCTACCGGCACCCACTTCCACAATCCTAATAGGTCTTAAATTAGTAGAATCAATATTATTTTGATACAAAGCAGCTCTTGAAATCAAATATCTACTTATTGAATCAACAAATTCTTGCGTGTAAAGCTCATAAACTTCATTTTCAAAGCAGAATTGGTCAAATTCTTTTTCCCTACCTTTAAAAGCCTGACGCATCTCTGCCTCGGCAGGCAAATATTTTAAAGTTTTCATTCTCTCCCGTAGTTCTTCGGGGGTTTTTGCATATTCTGCTGGTAACCGAGATTTAATCGGATTATTTTCTATAATACTCTCATCGATCAGCCAATCTGCTCTTTGCTTTTCTTTATCTTTAATACTATCCATTTTTTGCTTTTCCCTACTTATCTCAGCAGGTAGAACTTCCTTGACCATGCTTACATAATCAACTATGCCTTGAGTTGTTTGTAATAATGAATCTGCGTTATTTTGCTCAGCTGCTAATTTACTAACAATTGCGTTTGTTTCCGTTGACACTCCTTTCATCTTTTGAGCATTTATTTGTAAACCAAGATGATTTGTTAATGGATCTCTTAGCATTTTTTGCTCTGTTGGCAGAGTAAGTTGTATTTCTACACCATTTGCACTCGTCAATAAAATTGAATCACCTAAAAACTTTGTAGTTGAAATGTCATCTACACTATCTGGCTGTAAAGCTGTAAGAATTTTTCTGATTGATTCGGGTGTCTGCAGAATCTGATTTTCCTGTTTCATTTCCAATTGCCTTTGATCTCTTATCTTACCAACAAAAATGTCTATACCAAATGACTTGTCGAATACATCTGGCATTACCCCTTGAGCTTTTTTTATTTGAGCCTGAATTTCTGATTTAACCAATGAATACTTCTCAGATATGCCTATTTCTGTAAGTACTTCCAAAACATGCCTTGGCTGATTTAAAGAATCTTCTTTTTTTAGATTTTGAATCAATCTCTTCCATTTTGATTCAGTCTTTTTAGGTGCTTCGGATTTCGGATTATGTAGCTCTTTTTTTGGCCCGATATGCGTTGCTCTGACTTCTGCGATTGCCCCTTCTGCTGTCATATTTTTTTATAAAAATAGTCTTTCATTAAATTATTAGCCTGTTCTAACTTATTCTGATGAATGAGATCTTGAGCCTGTGAAATTAAGTTTTGTCTTTTTTTCTCCTGATATTCCATAAAGTGAATATTAACTATATTTGCTAATTCTATGAATTGATCATCAAGCTTAAGGAGTATTTTACTGAGTTGTTCGTCAGTAAGATTGTCAGGAAGGGATTTAATTACAAAACCTGCTATTTCGCTTGCTCTTTCTAAAGTAATAGTTGAACTTTCTAATTTTTCCAATAATAGTTGGGCAATATCCTTTTCTAATTTAAAGAGTTTATTTGTAATCATTTAAAGTTATTTTAACACCATTTTTTGTTCAAATCCTTGGAATGAATTACCCTGTGGCAGAGACCACAGGGTATCATATGTCATTTCGAAGGATCCCGCCATGGCAGACTGAGAAATCTAGTGAAACGTAAACTACGCTAGCGCTAGATTTCTCGCTAATCGCTCGATATGACAAAGATAATGTGAAAACCTAATTCGGTTTTCACTCTTTCCCTTTAGTTGTTTCCCTGTGGCAGAGACCACAGGGAATTACAAGTTAAAATGCTTTAAAAAATAACAATCCTATAATATAAAAATCTGTGGTAAAATAGAATATGTTTGAATTTCTTTTTTCAAGATTTAAAGAAGCTTTACAATTTAAAAAATCTAAGGAATTAAATGGTCCTGAAATTTATAAATTAACATGGACCGACTGTTTAGGTTCTCATGATTCTGCATTAGTATTTGAAGTTTTTACACCTACGGCATTTGAATTCAAATTTAGTGAAGTTACAGGAATAATTACTTCTCAACATTTAAAGTTGTATCATCAAGGCTCGGAACCATATCAGATGTCTTTTGAAGCGACAAGAGTAAAAGTAAATTTAAATAATAAAGTAAAAAGTTAATTATTTTACAAGCTGCTCTTTGAGAAACTTGAGGGTTTTTCTATCATAAATTGAAACCGGAATTATTTTAGATTGTAATTTTTCCAAAATTTTCATTTTTTCCTTAACAACTTCTTGAGAAACTAGGTCTACTTTAGTTAATAAAATAATTGTTTTTTTGGTAAGAATATTTTTGTTATATTTTGCAATTTCTTCAACAACTGTCTGATAATCTTTTTCAATATTTTCCGACTCAACTGAAATACAGTGTAATAACAGTGTGACTTTCTCAATATGTTTAAGAAATTTTATCCCTAAACCCTTTCCCATTGACGCTCCTTCTATCAAACCCGGAATATCTGTCAGTATTTTTCCGTTTATTACCCCTAAATTCGGTTCCAGAGTTGTAAAAGGATAACTAGCTATTCTGGCTTTGGCATTTGTCAGTTCGTTCAGCAAACTGCTCTTGCCGGCGTTAGGGAGCCCGATCAGACCATAATCGGCAATCAGTTTTAAAATAAGTTTTAGTCTTCTTACCTGGCCTTTTTGACCCGGAGTAGCTCTCTTGGGAGTCCGGTCGGTTGCGGTTTTGAAAGAATCATTTCCAAATCCTCCTGCTCCTCCACCGCAAACTAAAACGGATGAATTTAAGTCCGACAGTGTTATCTCTTCGTTATTATTAATATCTGTTAATGTTGTATTTATTGGTACCTGAAGATACAGATCTTTACCGTTTGCGCCCAGCCTTCTGTTTGATTCTCCACCCTGGCCGTCTTCCGCTTTAAAAATATTTTTCTTGGAGTATTTTTTCAGATCCGACACATTCTGACTGGCAACAAAATACAGATTTCCGCCTTTTCCTCCGTTACCGCCGCTTGGGCCTTTTTTATTGACAAAAAAAGCCACTTTTCCGGCTCCTCCATCACCACCTTCAACTGCTATTTCTGCTTCATCTATAAACATAGTTATGTAACCCAATTATATAGAATAAAGAAGTCGATTGAGTAAATCTAACTTGTTCGCGACTACGAAAATTAAGAAGTGTATTCTGAAATAGGTTCACAATCCTGATTGTTGTTTAACTTTTTTTGCGACTTCGGATCTTTTTCCCCCAAAATTCTCTAATAAATCAGCCATGAAACTTAACGCTTGTGCTGCCATTCGCCCAATCAATCCCGCTTTGGAATTTTTAGTATTTTTGAGAACAGTCGATATATCTTGTACATGATCAGTTCTCCAACTATTATATCACTTCCTTTTAATTAGTTAATACTTGTTATCGTCT
>MGAF01000006.1 GCA_001789635.1 Candidatus Roizmanbacteria bacterium RIFCSPLOWO2_01_FULL_35_13
TATGTTTGATCAGTTAATTTTTGAACTTCGGGCAATTAAAAAGTGATCTTTCTAATTTTTATCCCCTTCTTGATAATTTTTGTTTTTTCCTGACTTGCGCAAAAACCTCATAAATTGATTTTTAATATATAGTTTATCTCCTTGCAACAAGACTTGACCTTTTTAATTGGGACACTGAACTGACATTTTAATTAATTTGTGCCTGATAGAATATCAGTAATGTTTGTCAGAAAGATAAAATCAAGAAAATCAACCTGTTTTCAGATAGGTGAAAAAAGATATGGTAAGTTCAAGTTAATTAAACATGTAGGTTGCGCCACAATTAATGATGAAATTGAAGCTCTTCAGGTAAAATCCAGGCAGGAACTTAAAGACTTGATCTTTAAAAATCAGATTTTTCTTTTCCCTGAAATTAATAAATCTTTTAAAGCAAAGTTATTAAACTGGCATATCACCGGATATCATTTAGTATTTGGTAAAGTTTACGATCTTGCAGGTTTTCCAAACAATATTCTTAAGGATTTAGTTATTGCGAGAATTGTTCATCCAAAAAGTAAGGATGCCACCGTTCGTTTCTTACGGGATTATTTGGGAATAATGTTATCCAAAGACAGAATTTACCGGTTTTTAGATACGCTTGATAAAAACAAACTAACGAGAACCGCTTATGATTTTGTCTCTAAAAAGAACAAGGGAATATCCTTAATCTTTTATGACGTAACAACTCTTCATTTTGAAACAGAAAAAGAAGATGATTTCAGGAAAAAAGGTTTTTCTAAAAATCATCGCGGAGATATGCCCCAAATTTTAGTCGGACTATTTGTTGATTATGAGGGCTATCCGTTTGACTTTGATTTTTTTACCGGCAACACATTTGAAGGTCACACATTTAAAACATCAGTTGAAGAACTGATAAAAAAATATCAATTTGAGAACCTTACCGTTGTAGCTGACGCCGGCATGCTTTCGGAAGACAACCTCTCATATTTAGATGTCAAAAAGATAAATTACATCGTCGGAGCCAGACTTAAAAATACAAAGGATGAAGTAGTAAATCAAATTATTAATCACAATTACAAACTTGAGTCAATAAATGAAATCGAATTGGATAATCAGAGGTTGATCATTGAATACTCAGAAGTCAGGGCTAAAAAAGATGCAAAAAATCGAGAAAAGATAGTTGATAGATTAAAAGGGAAATTAGAAACAGGAAAACCAGTAGTCCATAAAAACAAATTTCTGGCTTGGGAAAACAAGGATGAGATTGCTTCATTAGATGATAAAAAAATTGAGGAGGATAAACAGTTTGACGGACTGAAAGGATACATTACCAATACCCGCAATCAAAACGACTTCAAAGAAATTATTGATCAGTATCACAACCTTTGGAGAGTCGAAAAAGCCTTTAGAATGTCAAAGTCTGATCTTAAAGAGCGACCAATATATCATCAGGAAATCAAAAGAATTAAATCTCATCTAATCTTATGTTTTGTTAGTTTACTTGTAATGAAAGAGTCAGAAAAAATTTTAAGCAGAAAAAAATACACAATAGAAAAAACAATAGAGATTATGGGTAAAGTCGGTGAAGGAGAAGTTCGTATAGGAAATACAAAAATGCCGTTGGAATCTGAACTTAATCAAGACGCCAAAGATATTCTAAAATTATTTTTAGGACACTGAAATGCGCAAGTCGGGAAACATAATCGCTTGATAGCTTCGAGGTATTATATGATAAGATTACTAATGTAGGTAATGTCTAACGGAGCTGTCTTTCGATTTTATAGATTGACGACAGCGAAGTGGCATAATAAAATCAAAAAAGACCATATTGTTTATTGTTCGAGCTTGTCGAGAACCAAATCTGGCTTGGTCGAGAACAATAATAGCTATTGAGATGAAAATTTTAATAATTGTCAACCTTTTATGAATATATTTAAAAAAAAATTCTCCCTTTTTTTTGTCTTTCTTATATTTTTTCTTTTTATCGTTAATCCTTTGACTATTCAAGCTCAAACCACTCCCCAGGATCCTTTGTATAAAGACACACTAATCAAATTAGTTCAAGATATATTAAGTTTATTTCAACCTTCCAGGCCCGGAGGTAATCCTTCCCCTGGAGATATTCATAACCCGGACGGAACGAATGTTTCAGGAACCCCAAACTATCCGGGCTTAACCGAATCGCCAAATATCACAATTGGTCCAATTCCCCCTGTAAATGCAAGTAAGTTAACCAAAATCTTATACTGGACTACCGTAATTAATGACAAACTAATAGCCTCAAATATCGTTTGGCCTCCCTGGTGGTATTTTCACAAGATGACAAATCCACCCTCAAATGGAGGTTATACCGGGATTGCCGGTACTGCAACAAGCACTTCTAATCTATACTGGTGTACTTTTCTGGTGATTGATGCATTTAATCTTAGTGGATTACGCGGTTTGACCACTGCACATTCAGCAGTTGTCAATATGGTCCCGTTTTTTATGACAACTCCCGGATATAGTTTTATTCCCTATAGCGTAGCATTCAGTACTTATAGTCCACCCAAATATCGGGTCACAACAAATCTGGAAAGAAAGCAGTCCTTAGATAAAGTACAACCAGGTTGTGCCGCCTTTTTTCAAACATCTCCAGGTAGACATATCTCTAATGGGAATCATGTAGCGATTTTAAAATCCAAAAATCTTATTAACTATAACGGTTTTATAGAAACTTACGATGCTAATAACACTAAGAAAATTTTACGCTATCCTGTCCTTAACGGAAATATATTAAATACGCCATTCGTTACAGATTCCCTTATAGGATTTGGCTGTCCATCATGAAAAAAATATATTTTTATATTCTGACACTCGCACTTGTTTTATTATTAATAATCGGTATTTATTTCTTATACTCCCGGCGAAATCAGAAGGAAAATACTACCCTAATAGTCCCAACACCAAATATAAGCATTACTGGTATTCAGGAACAATCTATTTCTCCAACCTTGACCCAGGAAGAAGTTTCTCAACTGGAATCCGATAAGGAATTTGGAATATGGACACAGGAATTATATGACTCATACCCATGGTATGACAAATTACCCCTTCAGTCTGAAAAATACTTCGTTTACTTTGATATTAACCAGAAAAAATTTATTGCCTCGATTTATTCTCCAAATGAGCAGGATGGAATTAAAAACGAGATAATATTACAGTTTAAAGATTTAGGAATTGACTACGAAAAATATGAAATAATTTGGGAGATTAAATAACTATTCTGCAATTCCATTAGACAGATTTATAATAAAATGATTCTATTTTAGCTTTACTTCTCTTGTTTAATATCTATCAACTTGATATCATATAAACTATGACAATAATTACTATCCCCCATGAATTAGTTAAAGAAAAAGAGCTCGTACTCATTCCTCGTAAAAAATTTGATGAGTTGATTCGTTTAGCTAAAGGTAAAATCTCTAAAGTTATAAACTCCTCAAAAAAAATAAACTATGATCTAATCGCTCTAAAAAAACTGGAAAAAGAGGCTCTAGGAGAATATCAAAAAGGTGAAACAAAAAGTATCTCCAATTCGCAGGAATTAGGCCTATATTATGAACAAATACGTAAAGATGCCCTAAGATATGGTAAGAATAGAAACTAACTCAAACTTTGAGAAAGAGCGAAAAAAATTTATTAAAAACAATCTTCAACTTGCCGAAAAGGTTATAAAAGCCATTAAACTTCTGACTGAAAATCCGAGTCATCCAAGTTTGAATCTTGAAAAATTAAAAGGATCAAATATATGGACAGTAAGAATAGACAAAGGAAACAGAATCTATCTTACATGGATAGATAAAGATAAAGTATTCCTTTTAGATATCGGTCCTCATGACAAATATAGAAAATACTAACTTTAAAAAGTTGATATATGATGCCAATCTACTAATATATGCTAATGTTGCGAATAATTAATTCAAACTATATTAGCGGCATTTGCATTCATAAGCGGATTAGCATCATATTTTTTCCTTAAATTCAGAATTTAGAACCCTTTTTGGACGAAGATATCTGTCTCTAAAATTTACCAGAATTCCAAGTTTCATATTCAAAGCCTTTAAATATCTTCTGACTTGATAGTAATCTTCCTTAGTAATAATTGTTTTAGCTTTAACCTCAAGAATTATTTTGTCCTCGACAATAAAATCAATTTTGTTTCTATGAGTTTTTTCTCCATCAAATGATATATCTAAGAACTTCTCTCTTTCATAGCGTATTTGGTTCTTTTTTAAATAAAATTCAATCTTGTCAGCACATTGTAGTTCACTGCAATATTTTCCCAGCTCATTATGAACAGCAAACAAAACTCCTGTAATTTTATATGAAAGCTCTGGATATATGAGTATATTAGCAGCATTTGCGTTCATTTGTTGATTGGCATCATATTTCTAAATTGGCATCATTTCTCTATATTAGCAGCATTAGTTTTCATTCGCATATTAGCATCTTTACTTTATATTAGCAGCATTTGCATCAATTCGCAGATTAGCATCAGATCGTAATTGACTCTCTCTCCTTTTTCTGCTTAAATAAATTTATGCTTTCTTTTTATCTTGCTGGTTTTAAAAAAATTTTTAGTATTGCAAATAAATTACTTCTTGTCTTCGTTGTCTTTTCTGTAGTCATCGGTCTATTTTTGCATTTTATTAATAACGATCGACCTAAAACAACCTATGATCCGGTCAAAAAAAATCGGGAAGAGATTTATAAAACAATAAATGATCCCGAGTTGAACAAAACCAAAGAAGGAAAAATACAGATTGCAGTTTACCGTTATATCATGTGTGGATTGGTCGGAGAAGCCTGCAGCAATAATCCATCAGATGCTGACGACAACTTTAATAAAAGTGTTTTTGGTTCCTTGACTAAATTAATTGTCTTACCTTACATGAACCCTCCAGCTTCTGGAATTTCCTGGACCTATTCTAGTCTTCAAGATGCTGGATTCATTACTAAAACCTACGCCGCTGAAGGTATAGGTTTTGGAGCTATTAAACCATTCGCTAAAATATGGGGTGCTTTCCGAACCGTAGCTTATCTTATACTGGTTTTAGTTTTAATTTCAATTGGCTTCATGATCATGTTCCGCATGAAATTAAATCCTCAAACTGTGATTTCGGTTGAGAATGCTCTACCCAAAATTGTCATCTCTCTTATCTTGATTACTTTCTCTTTTCCCATAGCCGGATTTCTAATTGATTTAATGTATATAAGTATAATTCTTATTGTTTCTACTATCGGTCCTGCAGCCGGCTTAAATCCTGCACAAGTAATAGATAAACAGCGGCTTTATATACAGGCTGGTCCTGGAGTCTTATGGGATCAGTTGGGAGGAGCCGGCTACTGGTGGAGAATTTTTTGGTATTTGCCAAATGCCTTGCTTCAATTAATACCGGCAATTGGTTACATTGTAAGAGTTATTGGTGGAATAATGGGAGGATATTTTCTTTACCAATGGTTGGCTGAAAAAACACCACTAAAAGATGTTATTGATGCTGTTACTAAATTTACAGCTGAAGCCGAACCAGCAGGTATAGGTTTTTCCTGGCAAGGATTAGGAAATTTAATTAAAACACCTATAAATTTTGTTATTTTTGCCTTTTCAGTATATCTTGGCGCTGTCATTATTATACCCTTACTATTGGGTGTTATTATATTTTTAACTGTAATTCTCATCTTTTTTAGAATAATATTGCTTTTATTTTCTGCCTATATAAAAATATTAATAAGCATAATTATTGCACCGCTTTACTTACTTTTGGAAAGTCTTCCCGGCCAGTCGGCATTTTCCAGTTGGTTTAAAAATCTTGTTTCCGAATTAATAGTTTTTCCTACGATAGTAACCATATTCATGTTAGTAACTTTGATTGTTAATGCAATCGATACCTCATCTGCAATTCAATTTCCTTTTATGGTCGGAATCGATCCTAAAAACTTTAGCTTTATAGTAGCCATGGCAATCCTATTCCTGACTCCGGAATTTGTTAAGATTGTCAAACAGTTATTCGTACCAAAACCGGGAGTATTAGATATGGCTGGGCTCGGAACATTCTTTACTGGGGCATCGACGGGACTTAACGCAGGTCTGGGAGAAGTTTCCAAATATGCTGGACTAGGCTACTATATCAAACCTCTTCGTGGTATTCTTTCTAAAGTAGGTATAACCTACGGTGGTGAAGCTCCTCATCCGCCAGGAGTATCTGGATACTAGTGGAAAAACTGTAAATTTTATTTAGAAGAAAGAAATGGGATTTTTAATATGTCAACCCCAATAACTCTAAGGATAAAGACGGAAAAGATTATCAACATCAAACCCATCACACATGAAGTAAGCAGCTCCTGGGCTTTTTTAATCCGCTCTGGATTGCCACTGGAGGATTGGATCATAAAAGCTGCATAGATAATGCAAAGCATGGCCACAATTCCACCAAGTCCTATCCCAAAAGTGAAAATATAGTTAATAAATCCTTCCAACGAAAGTGGAATACAACCGATGCCTGTCCAAAAACCGGACACAGCACATCTGTCACAAGCCTCAAACTCTTTAGGATTTGACGTACCAAGATATCTCTTGCACAATTCTCTAATTTCTGGAATAGGACTAACAGAAGCATTTTTTAAAGTACAACTACAATTGCCAGACCTGTCATGTATTTCTTCACCATACATACATTTTATTCCGGGATATTTAATTTGAAAATCCGCAATACTATGACATCTGTCTTTTGCATTACTAATCCAATCACCAATTCCAGGCACTTTCTCTATGTAATCTAACAAACCGAATGAACAATTTAAAGATATGGGAGTACAGCAGAGATTAGCTCCCTTTGTGTCATCCGGCACACCACAGCCAATACCTGGTACTTGATCTACCAATCCCAAAGGGTTTAAAGCATACGCCGGACGATTAATATTAATTAAAAGAATTAAGAAGACAAGTCCGATTAAGATCAAAAAATTCTTCATCATTTCACTATAACAAAAAACTTATCCTTTTTTCTGATCTTTTTCAAAAGCTGACTTTAGATAAATAAAAAGTAAAAACAAAGCTAATCCTAGAGCTTTGAGTCCGAACGCTTCAGGCAGTCTGGCTTTATTATGACCTCTTAATCCTTCGCCTGAGAATTCATTGCCATAATCCCGAGCTAAATTTTTGAAAGGACCCGGTAAGTTTTTTAAATATATAGGACCGCCATTTATTGACTCAGCTAATTTTCCTAAAACACCAAATTGTTGAGAGGCGGTTGTATCTCGATACTTTCTATCTTCAGGATTTGTGTGCTTTGGTACTATATTTTTTGCTTCATTGTCTGTAACCAAATTATAGATCTCATCTTTTCCCCATAACCAGGTACTTCTTCGTGGTCCTTTAAATTCTTGAATCAGAGATGAAGTCTGATCCAAAACCCAGTCACGCGCCGCTCCTCCTGGGAGATTAGCTTTATCATCAGCTCTAAACATATAAATCTGCATCTGTTGAAAGCGTGTGGCTACTTTGAATGCCATCTCTTCACCCCACTCGCTTTCCACTCCTTTTTTTATCGGGTATAACCAATTTACGAGCTGGTCGTTTTTCTTTTCACTTTCTGCAGCTAAGCAGCTGTCTTTAAATCCACCCACAAACGACTTAAATGCCAGCTCTGCGGTATTAGCGCAGAAATTTGCCGCACGTTTGGTAGTCTCCGGACCTGTGGCTGAATAATTAAGGAACTTCTGTGCTTTTTCCGCCGATGTGAGCGAAAACCCGAATTTCTTTTTTTCCAAAGCGTCGGCCCACCATTTCATTCTAGAACCATAATATCGTTTCCTTCTCTCGTACTCTCCAGGGTTATTCTGTTGAGCTTTATTTGCTGAGGGAAGTTGAACAATAATATCTTTTATCTTTTTGTATAAGTCTTTTGCTCGGCTTATTCTTTCCTCTCGTATGTTATCTGGTAAAGTAGAAAGTACATTTCTTATAAAATCCTCATCCACTATATATGCCCTACCGTTCATCGCAGTGCTTCTATCCTGACTCAGATCTCCAAACAGATTTTCATTATCTCTTAAAGTTCTCTCCATTCCTTCCAGTGTCTTAACCCGCGCTTCTTGTTGGACAAAGATGAGATCGTCCAATGCCTCGGAAAATTGCGCATCGTTCCATCTATCGGCTTCTGGCATCTGTTTCTTATAATATTTTTGGATCTCCGAAAGCATAGTTACGCCATTCTGGGTTATCCGTGGCTTATTCTCCATTAAAATAAAGTCCAGAGGCATACGCTCAAACATTGCAACAGTCAAAGCTTGATAGACTAAACTTTTTAGCTTTCTTCCTTGGACTTTAAAATTTTCCTTATTTATTTCTCTTAATATATCTTTGAAATCTTGAATATACTCATTCTCTGATATTTTTCTTATACGTCCTGTTGCGTCACGTTTTTGGAGAAAAGCATTTCCTACGCCATTCTCCACATTAAGATAGCGTCTGTATAAAAATCTGAAAAATTCTTCATATCTAACCGCTTCCTCCGGATTGACTACTTCTAGAACTTCCATATCTGACAAAGTATCAAAACCTCCTCCTCCAAAAATTAATTGTTCTGTATAATTTCTCAAAATGCTGACACCCAAATTTTCAATTCTCTTCCAGGAATTTACCAAAACCATCGGTTTGCTAAAATCTAAATTTTTAGTCTCGGGATTTACTTCCTGACCGCCTTTAAATTGAAGCCACTGTAAATATTGATACAAATTCCTCCAGCTGTCTAAGGTATCAACGCCGCCTGCTTCTGTAAGATTACTTATCTCTCCTTCCATTAAAACTCCATTGTAGGGTCCATTTTCTTGTAAATTACCTTCAAAATATTTACTACCAAATTTAGCGCTTTGACCTTCTTCAAGTAATCGATCAAATATTCCTCTTCCTTCTTCACTAATTTTTTTATGGTTATACCAAAAAACTTGTTGGTCAACTGGCATATACATTAATCCAGCGATTTCATTATCTTTAAAACGAAACCTTTTTCCCAATGCCCAAATATCAAATAATCCATAGTAATCACCCTCGCTCACGAAGGTATTGGTTGCTTTCTCTAACCAGTCTGGATCCATGTATCCGGCCATAGAATTAAGCATAAAATCAATACCGAAAAACTTCATTCTAGCCTGATGTAAACTTCTTTCAACTACCCACTCCGGTATATTACTTCCATCCGGCATCTTTTTTCTTCTCATCATTTCCATCACATTCTTTTCAACTACGCTGAAACGGGAAAAAAACTCTTCCATAAGCCCTACTTTTTTCGTCCATTGAGCCAGAAAACCAAACTCTTTTCTATACATATCTGATAAAATCATCTCCATTGCTTGAATCTCGTTTGAGTAAGGTAGAGCTCTAGACATATCTAAATGATGTGATTTAAGATGAGCTGCGTATTCTGCTAGTTGTTTAAACCAGAATTCGTCTTTTTGAGGTGGCGGGCCACGTTTTAATAGAAATGTAAAATTAAAACCATAGCGAAGCGCTTCCCGCTCGCTGCTAACCACTTCTCTTAAGAACTCTACAAAATCTTCTAATCCTTTATCCGTTTCCTCCAACTTTGCTCCCGGAGTAACAACAAGAACTGTTTGGTTTTTCCCGTCCAAAAACATTTCTTTTCTTTCCCGGGTATATTCATAGAATGCAAGATCTTCGCCCTCACCTCTTTCTCTGGCTGTTGTAGCCTTTGCTTGTAGATTTCCCAGCATAGTATCATATATATGAGAAAATACAAAGTTTGGAGTGGATCCAAATTCACCGGCTTGCTGTTCCAATTGTTCAAAAGGCTCTTCCGGAGATTTATGCAATACAGGTCTCTCTATAATATTGACAATATGAATCATGTCTGTAATAATCTCTTCCGATGCCGCTTTTTGTGGATTTTGCGTATTTCTAAATGTATTTATTCGATCTCGGTAATACTCGTTAAAACTTTCTATCGAAGACAGTGCTTCATAAAGTCTCGACATGCGTGGATGCTCGGGAGCAAGTTTTTTTATCATCTCTCCGCCTGCATATCCAGCTGTTTCCATTCGCCTTCTTGCTTCTTCATCCACCCTGCGCTGTACTTCCTCTGTCCTTCCGGCTTCACGATCTTCAAATACTCTGATTTCATCATCGGTTCTTCCTACCTGCCTTGCAGTTTGCGAAAGCGCCTCTACAACTTTTTGATGAAGAATTCTATCGGCCACATTTAAGATTCCTAACTCACTGTCACTGAGCACTTCTAGAGGATTGTTAATCGCATTATTTATTGCCGCATGAATAATCTTTTGAACATAAGGTGAGATTATTAAAGTGACTTCTGATTGGGGATTATCTATTCTAGCGACTAACTGATCTAATACCCTCCTGCCAATACTGTCAGGGGGCAAAATACGCGTATAATAATTAGGATTATTTTTATATAGTGCTAATACTTCTTTAGTCACAATACGCGTTATCTCTAAGTTATTTCTTATTGTCCCATCTTGATAAGCAAGACTAAAACCCTCTGGTCGCTCACCGCTTTCTATTCTAACCTGTGCATTTCTGACTCTTCCCTCAACTTCATTAATCTTATTTTTTAAATTAGTGGAGGTTTGTGAATCATCTATATTACCCGCTGTATCACGAGCAACTTGATTTCTGATTTCTTGTTCTTGTCTTGCAATAAACTCCTGGGCTTCTCTTATTCCTGCCTGTTCTTCTGCAATTCTATCTTGCATATTATTTTTCTTTCTTCAACTTATAATAAAAATAATACAAATAGTTAAATGGTTACATGGTTGAATGGTTAAAAAAATCATAACCATCTTGCTATTTAGCCATTTGACTATCTAGTATTATGTCTCTATATTTCTAATTTTTCTTCTGTAATTTTTATTAAATAATTAATTTCTCTTGGCAACTCAATTAACTTCTGTAAAATATAATTTCTTTCTACAGGATTGATTAATTTTCTAGCAAAGGCCTTTTTCGTCCAATGTTCGGATTCGAATGCCGATCCTCTTGCATTGTAATAAAATTTTTCTTTATCTTTCTTATGATATCTCCCGAATCCCTCCGCAATATTGGCCGCTATTGAATCGGTTGCATTTACCCACTGACTTCCTAATGTTCTTTTACTAAACCAATCCCACTTAGAAACAATATTCCAAACGTTATCTGATAATTCTGATGCTATCGTATATGCTCTAATGTCCTCTAATTTTAACCATTTAACCATATGATTATTTAGCTTTTCAACTATCTAACCATATAGCTATTTAACCATTTAACCATATTTATCTTTGTAACTATTCACAGTTCTTGACAAAGATTATAATCAATTGTCATTGCGAGCGGTGAGTTTTGGAGCGAAACAATCTCATTAATGGGATTGCTTCGTCGTCGTTCCTCCTCCTCGCAATGACATAGTCTGGTATAGTTTTGTCAAGAAGCGTGAACTCTTACTTATCTTTATTCTATTTGACAAAGTGTTTTTTATATGATATAAATAATTAATCGCGCCCCCGAAATTTATTTTTGGGGGATTATTTTTTAGCAAATCCTTCGACAAAAATACCTTCATTATTATAATTTATCCACGACTCTTCAATATAAGCTAACGCTTCTTCAGCACTGGAAAATTCTTTTAAGGTTATCTCTTTTTCAGATGAAATCCCAATTTCTATTACTTTGATCTTTTTTGTCTTCTTATCTTTTTTTATTAAAATTCCTCTGTCAACACTCATAAATTTATTTTTTCAACTTATAACTAAATTTTATTACCTAATTGATTCATTGTTTTATTGCTATATTGCTTTTTCATTATTGACAAAGATTTTGGATTAACATATCTTAATGATAAGTATATGAATTTATCTTCACCAATATGGCTAGAAATATTTTCAGAATTATTTGTTAATTTGTCAGCCTCATGGTTTACTCTGTTATTTATCGAAAACAATTTTGAACCTGTAAAATCAACCGCAGATTTACTAATATTGACATTCAAATTACTACTTGGTATCCTATGTTTAGTTATTGCTAAAATTCTAAGAGAAAAATCTAGAAAAACATGATAAATTTTAGAGAACTTACTAATAACATAGCTTTCATGTATTCTCTCTTGCTCATCATTGTACTTCTTATGTATATTGCCTTTTGGAAAAAACCATCGGAGAAAAAATCTTCTCATAAATAATCTATTTTTTTCCTGCTAACTTATAACCTGCATTAGTCAGTAAAAAAATCGAGAGTGAAGCGGTCTTTAAAAATTCCGGTAGTGTATTACAGCTTAAACACGACGGCTTAGTAATAAAATAAATCAGCGAGTCAAAAGCAATAACAAAAGGAAGAACTAAAAGTATCGGCAGGAAGAAAAAGGCTTTTTTCAGCGATTTTTGATATTTTTGAGAATACATTATAAATTATAGTACTATGGGATAATAATGTCAACTTTTGTAGTTATAACTCATTCTACAATAAATCTTACCTGTATACGGATATATTTAATACGAATACTGCAAATAAAAATGCAAATGATTCGAATTATGCTAATATGAAAAAATATGGATAAGTTAATTTATCCAACTCTTTCCTATAACATAACAGGTATTCTCTTTAAAACTCACAACAAATTAGGTAAATATTATAGTGAAAAACAATACTGCGATCTTATAGAAAAATATTTAATAGAACAAAAGATTACTTATATCCGCGAACAGGTATTACCACCGATCTTCGAAGGAGAAAAACCTGGAAGAAATAAAGCAGATTACATAGTAGAAAATAAAATTATTTTAGAAGTAAAGTCAAAGAAAATTATTACTAAAGACGACTACTATCAAATTAAAAAGTACTTAACAGTTATGCATTTAAAATTAGGAATTTTAGTTAATTTTAGATCAGCATACTTACACCCTAAGCGTATTTTAAATTCATCAGTTAAGGAGTAATCATTTGCATAATTCGCGGTATTTGCATGAAGATTCGCATCATTTGTATTATACTTATTCCTCTTTCCCAGCTTCTTCCTTCTTGTTGAGCGACACTATTAACTGCCTATCTCTACCTTCACCCACTGAGTATGAAGTCAGATCCGGATGTTTTTTAGCAATGTATTCATGGACTATTTTTCTTTCATATGAGGAAAAAGCACGGAGCGGTACTTCGTGCTTTTCAGCCTTGACTCTTTGCGCCAATTCTTCGGCAATTCCTTCCAATCTTTCGACCTGTTTCTCTCTGTAATCATTTACATTAAGTAATAGATCTACGGGTTCGCCGAATTTTTTATAAAGAATTACTTCCAGAATTTTCTGTACGGCTCTGATAGTTTCTCCATGTCTTCCAATTACAGTCGGAGCATCTTCTTCTGTCTTGATCACAACGTGATATACTTCTTCTTCCTCGGTTACTTCAAGCTCAAACTTACCGACCATCTTATTCAATAACTCCTCTGCCTCTGATTTAATTGTTTTTAATTTATCCATAAGATTTAAATAATACTAATGCTGCGAATCTTTATGCAAATGCCGCGAATTATACTAATTCAGATGTTATTCGCATAATTAGTATCATTTGCATATTTATTCGTAGATTGGCATTATATCAAGAAGTTTTAATCTTCTTGTACTGTATTATACTAAAAATTGAGAATATGTTCCAGTATAAAGATAAACCAACAGGTAAAGTATAGGAAAAATAACCAATCATCAGGGGAAATATATACTTCATCTGCATATTCATGGCTTTTTGAAAATCTTCCCCCCCACCTTTATCATCTTTTTTCTTTTCTGATAGTTTGTCGTTCGAGCCTGTCGAGAACTTTTCTTGTGCGGGTGGAGAAGCCGGTGTCATCGCCTGTGTTTGTAAAAACTGTAACAAAGCCGTTAATAGGGGCATCGCGTAATAATACCAAAGACCTGATTTGGCAGGAGATAATGCCAAATTAAATCCTAAAAACCAGGGATCGATTGATTGAATTTTTAGAGCAGGATGATAAAGAACTTTATTAATCTGGGAAATAATTTTTGCAGCCCCTCCATTCAGCAAAAATAAAGAAAGAGTATTATATAGAGCGATAAAAACCGGGATCTGGACAATCATAAAAAGACAGCCGGCTGCCGGATTGATTCCTGCCTGCTGATAAAGCTTCATATGTTCTTCCTGTATTCTTTTTTTATCACCTTTGTGTTTATGGGAAAGCCGATCCAGATGCGGTTTCATATCCTGCATCTTTTTACTTGTTTCCAATTGCTGCTTGAAAAACGGGTGGAGAAGTAAGCGGATAAAGGCCGTTAAAGCAATAATAGCAAATCCGAACGCACCCGGAATTTTTATAAAGAGAAAAATCTTATAAAAAAAAACCAGTAGATTTAATATGGGAAAGACAAATGTGGTAGTAAAAAAATTTGGTTCAAGCATATATGTAATACTGATCTACGAATTCTATACGGATCTACCTGCCCGCAATGCTACGCATAGCGTTGCAGGCGGGCGGATATGCTGATCAATATCCGTAAAATCCGAATATCCGCATCATCCGAATAAGATCCGTAATCCGTATCACACGCTTAATCTTCTTCTTCCCTTTAATCTCCTCGTCTTCAAAACTTTCCTGCCGTCTTTAGAGAACATTCTTTTCATAAAACCGTGTTTTCGTAGTCTTTTTTTCTTTTTTGGCTGCCAGGTTCTTTTCATATTCAAATATGATTACCACTGATTACTAACTGATGACCACAGATTTTATCAGCGGCAATCCGTCAGAAATCCGCGGTAATCTTTGTTAAAATCTTGGATAATTATAATTTATAACCTTTCTTCTAAAATCGATTTCTTGCCCTGATTAAACACCATCCATACTGCCTCGGTTACAAAGGGCATAAATGGATGGAGCATCTTTAAATTCTCGAAGTAAACTTTTTGCAATTCTTCAAGAACTTCAATTCTACCAGCTTTTAACTCTTCTTTCAATTGCTCAATATAATAGTCGGCGAACCTATGCCAAATAAATTCATAAACCTGTCCAAACGCCTGCGAGAACTTGAATGAGTCCATTGATTTAATATACTGCTTTTTTTCTTCCTCAAATTCTTTTTGTAATTTTTTAAGAATCCGTCCATTGGGATTTGATGTTTGTTTGGAAATTGGAAATTGGAAATTGGAAATTCGGTTCATCTCTATGAACCGTCCTATATTCCAAATCTTATTTGCAAAATTCCGCATCCCGATTATTTTTTCTTCACCCAAGTTTATTTTACCTTCGCTTGAGGTGCCGAAAAAAAGCGAAGCCCTAAAAGCATCGGCTCCGTATTTATACACTAAATCTATCGGATTAATTACATTTCCCTTACTCTTACTCATCTTTTGCCCCTTGGAATCTGTAACCATCGGCCAAAGATAGACATTTTTAAAAGGCACTTCTTTTTTTATGTATAAGGAAAACATTATCATTCTGGAAACCCACATTTCCAGAATATCCTTGGACGTTCCCATCATATCTGTAGGAAATCGCTCCTTATATTCTTTTTCTTTTAATGTAACTAACGGCCATTGGCCGGAAGAAAACCACGTGTCAAAAGTGTCTGTTTCCCGTAAATAATTTCCTACCGGTTTTTCTTCACTGATTACAAATTTTGATTTTTTTGGTGCTGCTAACTTTTGCAGCCCCTCTTCTATTTCTTTAAGATCAAAATTTTTTAATAAATCTTTTATATATCCTGAATTGGATTTACCTGTTTTATCAAGAAATATTACAAAGATATCGGGATTTGTTTTTACGTCGTACCAGGCCGGAATCCTGATACCCCAGGCAATCTGTCTGCTTATCGGCCAATCGTGCATTCTTTCCATCCAAAGTAGAAGTTGTTTTTTAAATTTTCCCGGATAAAATCTTATCTTATTTTTCTTTACCGCCTGAATAACCGGGGGTTTTAAAGTTTCAACTTTTATATACCAGTTAGGAATAATCATCGGCTCCAGATCTCTCTTACAACGATAGCAAATCGCAATACTGTGTAAATAATCCCTATCTGTTTTTTCCATCAATCCTTTTTTTTCCATATCCTCCGCTACTTTTTGCCTTGCCTGTTTGACTTTTAGTCCTTCATACGGTCCTGCCAGTTTATTTAATCTGCCCCTGATATCTACCACTTGTTTTATATCCAGTCCGTGCCGCTTACCCGTTTCAAAATCATTGAAATCATGAGCCGGAGTTATTTTTACCACTCCGGTTCCGAATTTTGGATCGACCGTCTCGTCCGCTATCACTTTTATTTTAAATTTTCCCAACAATCCCTCCGCCTCAACCATTTTCCCTACCCATTTTTTATATCTTTTGTCTTTTGGGTTTACAGCCAACGCAGTATCCCCGAATTTAGTCTCAGGCCTTACGGTAGCCAAAACAAACGGACCATACTTCATATAATATAAGGGATCTATCCTCTCAACATGTTCTATTTCCAACTCAGCCAGTGAAGTACCGCAATAAGTACAATAATTAACAAGATAATCATCCCTATAGATCAACCCTTCTTTTTGCATCATCTCAAATGTTTTAAAAACCCTTTTTAAAACATGTTTATCCAGGGTAAAAATACTTCTTTTCCAATCGGCTAAAAAACCTAACTTCTTAAATTGTTGGTAAATCAAGCCGGAATTATCCTGAACGAATTTATAGACGTTGTCATAAAAAGTCTGCCTGTCGAAGTCCATCCGGGATTTGTCCTGTTTGGCCAGATGTTTTTCATAGACAAACTGCGTTTCGAATCCTGCATGGTCCGTTCCCGGAATCCAGAGCGAAGCAAAACCCAATAATCTTTTATAACGAATTAAGACATCGTCGACACTATACATTCCATGACCGGCATGAAGGGACGCATTAGCATTCGGCGGGGGCATCAAAATTGTATAAGGTTTTCCTTTTTCAGACCTGTTCAATTTTTCTTTTTCCCAAAAACGGTAAATGTTTTCTTCGGCTTGAGAAGGAATAAATTTTTTATCCATATTTCTTTGCTGTATTATATACCACTTCGCTTTGATTTTGCTAAAAAGTGGTAATACCTACCGTAGCTTTTAAATGAAATTTTTGTTGATTTTAAAGTCTGAATAACTCTCAAAAATCAAAGCTTCGTTAGGTATAAACCCTTGCGATTTAAAAGCGTAGGGGTATATAATACATTTCTATGGACTGGATATATTTATCACTGCATTGGTACTCGGCTTTTTTTATTCTGGGGATTGTTTTTTTTCCTTTAACCAAAAAAATGTTCGGCCGGTTTTTTCCTGATCTTGGCTATGGCTTTAGTAAAACCCTGGGAATGCTTTTTTTGAGTTATGCGGCTTTTCTTCTGGGAGTTTTGAAGATCTTACCCTTTACTCAAATAAGTTTAGTCTTTTTATTAATTGTCTTTGCTCTCGTTAATTATTTACTTTTTAAGCGTCATTCTGGGGACCCTGAGCTTATCGAAGGGGACTCCAGAATCGCTCTTTTTTTAATTATTTTTGAGGAAATATTATTTTTAGCAGCATTGCTTTTTTGGGCATTTGTCCGCGGGCAGGAACCGTCGGTCCGCGGATTGGAAAAGTTTATGGATTTTGGTTTTATGAACTCAATTTTGCGGTCCAAGTATTTCCCGCCCTTAGATATGTGGTACTCTTCAGAGGCAGGCAAACCAAACGGATATTATATTAACTACTATTATTTTGGCCATCTGACAGGAGCACTTTTTATCAAATTAACCGGAATAAAAGCAGCCGTCGGATATAATCTCACTCTTGCCTCCACATTTGCTTTAACAGTTATCCAAAGTTTTTCACTAGTCATCGGAATCATTTATCAGCATAAGCAAAAGATAAAAGACTTTACTTACGGTACATTTGAAACCGTTAAATATGTTTTTTTCGGTTTATTAGGAAGTTTTATTGTCAGTTTGGGAGGAAATCTGCATACAATTTACGTCTTTACAAAAGGCTATCCTAATGAATATCCTGTACCTTTTTGGGGAATTATGTCTTGGTATAATCCGACAAAATACTGGTATCCCAACGCAACCAGATTCATTCCAAATACTATCCACGAGTTTCCTTCCTACTCCTGGGTAGTCGCAGACCTCCACGGACATGTATTTGATATTCCGTTCGTATTATTAACTCTTGCCTTTTTATTTATTTTTTATATTACAGCTAAGGATAGGTCCGAAATCAAAAAGCCAAAGGGTAAAAATACTACAATGAATATTCAAATTTTGAACTTAAAGCTTAAAATTGAAGCGAACCTATCTACTAACTATTATCTATTATCTATTATCTTCCTTGGATTTCTTACTGCTGTTCATTATATGACAAATGCTTTTGACGGTCCGATATATATATTGTTAATAACATTGGTTTTATTTTTTGTCTACGGTCTTTCAAAATCTTTTTTTAAATCGGTTTTATCGGTCGTTATCTCATTTATTATTTTTGCCCTGCCTTTTTCAATTCATTTCAAACCGTTTGTAAACGGTATCGGAGTTAACTGCAGTCCGGGATTTCTGGTAAAGTTGGGAAAAATCGGCCCTTTTCTATTTGAAAAAGGCAACTGTCAGGTTTCCCCAATCTGGATGATGTTGGTGCTCTGGGGCTTTTTTTGGGTAAACTTTATTTTATTTTTGATTGTACTACGTCATTCTGGTAAGCGACTGAATGAAATGAAAGAGCGCATCCAGAATCGATTCTGGAAAAGTTATAATCCCTTTAGAGACCAGAATGACCATAATGCTGAGACAATCGATCAATTCTTTCTTATAATCTTTAGTTTTGGAACATTTTTACTTATCATTCCGGAATTTTTCTATATTAAAGATATCTATCCTGAGCACTTCCGCGCCAACACCATGTTCAAACTTGGCTATCAGGCTTTTATTATGATGGGGATCGCTTCGGTGTTTACTTTTTACAGAATTAAATTGCTTAATAAAAACTTGAGCCGGTTACTTACGGCTGTTTTTATTTTCTTTTTCTTTTTTATAGCTATCTACCCCATTTATTCGATACCCTCCTATTACGGACAACTTGACCGGCCGGTAGAACTCGACGGGTCCAAATGGATGGAAGATGTAGTCTCTGGCGACGGCCTTATCCCTGAAGACAAAGAAATTATCGACTTCATAAATAAGGAGATTAAAGATCAGCCTACGATTCTTGAAGCACAGGGTGATTCATATACTGATTTTGAAAGGATTTCTACCTATACCGGTATTCCGACTGTCGCCGGCTGGTGGGTACACGAATGGCTTTGGCGGGGAACTGCAGATATAGTCGGTCAAAGGATACCTGATATTGTCAATATCTATGAATCCGGGGATCTGAAACTCACAAAGGAACTTTTAAAAAAATACAATGTCAAGTATGTTGTTATTTCTGAGATGGAATTGAAAAAATATCCCAATCTAAAAAAAGACAAATTTACTAAGATTGCAAGGTTAATTTTTAAGACCAGCAATGATAAAGGGGCTTTATATCAAATTAATTAAGGAGATAGTTGACAAAGAAAAATCTTTCTGCTATGTTTGTTGATGATCCCGAAAATTATATTTCCGGGATAAAAAGAGCATTACTACTCGTCGTCCCCAAATACGAGCGGTAGTGATGCTCTTTTTTTATGTTTACAAGTGATATACCTTAACAGGTACCTCTAGTTTTCTTCTTAATAACTGCCCAAGTTCTCTTCTAAAGAAGTTAGAAGAATCTTTCATATTTATAAACTTACGATCTTCTTTATATTTTTTGAATCTTTGTAGCAGGTCATATTTATTCATATTTCGATTAAACTCAATATGATCCTGAGTATATCGAAGGATCATAATTCAACTATAAACTAAGCTATAAGAGTTGTCAAGACCTATAGAAATATTATATTTGCTATAAGATATACCTATAGAATATTTATTGTGATTTCGAGCTCAGCAATAGTATATAAATATTTATAGTACACATGTGGATAAAATGTGCATTACCATCCTGCTTATCTCTTAATTTACAATATTTTGTATAATTGACTGCAATTACCTTGATTTGCTCTATGACTTTTTCACTTTTAACATATAACGTCTTGTTCAACAGGGCTTTTTCGAAGCTCGAAAAAATCTTGTCAAAATATAACCCGGATATTCTTTGTTTTCAGGAAGTCGATACCGGTGAAGAAAACTTAATCCGCTTGGAAAAATACGGCTATAAATTAGCCGACTATTCAAATTCTCTTATCAAATTTGGCATTGTCTACGGAATTGCAACTTACTATAATCCCAAAAAAATAAAATTATTAGACACTGATTCTTTTGACTTGCCAAAAAGCTTATATGAGGTGATTACGACGGCATTTAAAATACTGAAAGGCGGAGGTAAACCAAGAACAATTTTAAGAACCGATTTTGAACTGATGAAAAGTAATAAAAAAGTTGCAATATATAATATTCATTTAACCTTATTCGGTATAAATCGCACCAGAACAAAACAACTTGAAATAGTATTAAATCATGGATTAAAAGAGACTGAAGTTCCAACTATTATATCCGGTGACTTCAATTATTTTCCCTACAGCCGGAAAAAATTGGAGCATTTAATGAATCAATACGGATTTAAAGAAGCAACCAAAAATTTAAATTATACTTTTCGCATACCTGATAGAAAATTTGGCCAATATGGCTTTTTGCAGGAATTAGGAGCGAAAGTAGTTAGAAATTATTATAAGAAGAGATTAAAACCCGACTATACTTTCTTCAAAAAAATTAAGCTGATTAAAACCGAAAGGATAGAAAAGGAATTTTCCGACCATTATCCAATCATTTCTACATTTAAAATCGACTAGAATTTATTTCAATACCTAGAAATAAGTGTCATTCTGGCAAGCGAGGAACGAGCGCGTCCAGAATCGTAGTTAGATTCTGAATTAGTTTATTTTTTATTCTTGGGCTATATAATCTTTTGCCTTTTTCCATAAATCTTCAATTTTATTGAATATTTTTTCGTTTATATCTATGGGTTCTGTTTTACGCCTTCTTATTTTGAAATTAAAAACTACCTGTTCAAGTCTTGAAACTAATTTACTAAAGATGATTTCTTGAGAATAAGATTTTAATATCCTTTTCCTGGATTTTTTAGCCAGATAATCGGATAATACCGGATAATCTAAAAGTATCCTCATGGCTAGAGGGAGTTGGTTTTTTAATTGAGAGAGTCTTATTACAATTCCTGCCTCACCCAAAACTTCACTATTACTCCCTGCATCAGACGCAATACAAGCCAGTTCACACGACATTCCTTCAAGTAACGATAACGAGACCCCCTCAAATTTTGAAGGAAGAACAAATATGTCACAGCTGTTTATAATATCAATCTTTTTACTTTCGTCTTCTACTAAACCCGTGAATAAAATTCTGCTTTCGTTACCAAACTCCTCTCTTAAGTTTTCTTCCATTTCTCCGTTACCCGCCATTACCAGTTTTATACTTTCAGGCGGATGAAGACTGAGAAATGATTTAATCAATAAATCAGGATTCTTCTGCATATTTAATCTCCCTAAAAATAAGATTCCTCTTTTTATTTTATTTTCTCTTGCAAATTGGGATGTTTGTTTTCTCTTATAAACCCTTGGGTCAACCCCATTTGATAATGTAAGAATTTTTTTTGGCTCTACTCCCTTTGCGATATAAAATTTGGCTAACTTATCGGAAAAAACATGCAGCAAGTCCATCTGTTTACAAATCGGTGTATATGCCAGGAAAAGTGATTTAAACAATATCTGGTACGAATTCATACTTTGATTAAAATCCATATGCCACGCTCCGACAATCGGGATCCCGAGCTCATGACAAAGGGTGGGTAAAAAAATATCCAATGGGGAAAATCCGATTGGTGTATATACTAGGTCAGGCTTCAACCGGATTAAGTATTTTTTAAGAATCGCTAAAGAATCTTCAGTCGGCAAAATAATAAGATTTTGTATACTCGCAATATAATAAGGAATATTAAATGTGTTTTTTTCGTTGTTTACATTATTGCTGAATCTTAAAATGTATACTTCATGGTTCCGGTCCGTAAGATAATCATACAGTCGGTTCGTAAACATTCCGATACCGTCTATTCTCAGCGATTTATCTTTCTCTATTAGTATAATTTTCATTTAGTATCTACCTATTTTATTAAACTGAATCGAATTTTGGTAGAATAAAATAAATTCTTATGAAAATATCAGTTGTTATTCCCGCATATAACGAGGAAAAGTATATCCGTAACAACCTCAAAAGCCTACAGCAACAAGAAGTAAATCCGGATGAGATTATACTTGTTGATAATTTATCTAAAGATAAAACCATATCTATAGCTAAAGAATTTAATGTGAAAATAATAGAAAAAGGAACTGCAGGAATAGGCAATGCCAGGAATATTGGTTTTAATGCAGCTCAATACGAAATAATTGCGCGTTGCGACGCCGATACTATCGTTCCCCCCGACTGGTTAAAAAAAATTAAGCAGAACTTCGCTAAAAATATAGACGCGCTGGTCGGCCCGGTAAACTATTATGACGTTTTTCCCCAGAATACAATTAATTCCAAAATTTTTATTCACTTTATAAAAATATGCTTAGGTCACTATCCGATGCTTGGTCTTAATATGATATTGACTAAAAAAATGTGGGAAAAAGTAAAGGATAAAGTTTGTCTCGATGACAAAATAGTACATGAAGATATTGATTTAGCAATCCATGTTAATAAACAGGGAGGGATTATTGCCTATGATCCAACTCTCATAGTCCAATCATCGGGGAGACGAATAAAGAATAATTTTTTCTCTTTTTTTATCGAGTACCCAACCAGATTAATAAAGACATTCAAGGCTCCCCATTTATAAATTCTATTGGCTTTGTTTAGCGAACATTTTCTCAAGTTCTTTCAAGGAAGTGACATCTTCCGGTCTTTTATCTTTACGGAATCGCTGCAACCTGGGAAAACGCAAGGCAAATCCGGGAACATCAACATCAAAAGCTTTGCCTGATTTTGACGATTTCATTTTTCTGCCTGCGGTATGAACGGGTGATCTGGTAATCTCATCCGCCTTAATTTCAACAACAATCGAAGGCGAAATCCATTGGTCACACTTCACCATCTTATCGACATCGTATAGAGCTGGTTTACTTTTAACTTTTAACTTTTGACTTTTGACTTTTAGTTCTCTCCATTCCTCATCAGTAAGTCCTGTTCCAATCTTAGCTACGGTTAAAAACTTATCCTGCTTTTCATCGTATACGCCAACTAAAAAAGCTCCTATGCCAAAACCTGTCCTTTTTCCTTTACCATAGTCGTAGCCCATTACCAGACAATCGATTGTATCGTCGATTTTGGAAGAATAACTCCGCTTAAATTTAATCCAGTTCCACTCCCTTGCGCCCGGCTTATACACTCCGGTCAATTTTTTGGCAATTATTCCTTCCAAACCCTTGGATATTGCATCATCAAACAAAAGTTCCAGTTTTTTTGCATCATCCGTAATTTCCTCCGGAGCTGTAAGTAAAACATCTTTAAAAATATCACCGGTGGTTTTTATGATTGATAGAAGTTTTTTTCTTCTTTCACTAAAAGGAATGTCTATATATTTTTCTCCGTTTACATATAAAAGTTCAAAAGCAAAAAGTTTGAGAGGTATTTCTTTGGCTTTTTCCTCTATTCCGTATTTTCTTTTACGCTGGGAAGTTTCCTGAAAAGGTAAAAAATTACCCGAATGCGGATCAAAACCGATCGCCTCTCCCTCAAATATTACTTCATCCGCTCTGATCTCCTTTTTTACGCCATCAATCACATCCGGATACATGAACGAAACATCCTCCAGATTTCTTGAGTATAGTTTCACTTGAGCTTGATAGTTGGAATTTGGATTTTCGAATTTGATATTTGTTTGTTTCTTGTGAGTTGTTTCTTGGAATTTTTTATAATGAATTTGCAATCTGAAACCATCATATTTGGACTCAACAGCGCATTTTCCGATCTTTTCTACTATTTCTTTACCCGAAGATAAACGTTCAGCCCTCATCATTAAAATAGGGGTAAACAATTTAGGTTTTACATTTTTTAATCCGTCTATACCCACAGTTTTAATAATTCTGCTAATAAATCCAAGATCAGGACGAACGTGATAAGCTTTTTCTATTTGAGGTCTGAGACTCTTGTTTCCTTTAAGCATCCAGGAAAATGCATCTAAGACAGTCATATCAGAAAATCCCAAACGCAACACCCCTATTGGAATCCTAACTAAATATCTACAAGATAATGAATCCAACTGGCTAATAAGTTTTGCCAAAATTTGCACTTTAACATCCTGTGACCCTTCTTTTGCTACAACAGCCAGTTTATAAAGATTGTCATATACTTCCAATATAGACAGGTCTTTCTTTTCTAATGAGTTAAACTGTTTTTTAAAATATTCTGTTACTCTCCCGACATCACCAATTTTTTTAAATTCTTTTTCAAAGGTTTTTTTATCTATCTGTAGGGCAGTAGACACCGCCCTGCCAATCATCTTTTCTGCCATACCGAATTCTATGGAATCATATAATGGAGCGAGCCTACCCTGAAGAAGATAGACTGTTTTTTCTATTTCATCCTTATCTAGTTTTTTAAAAAGTTCCGCCAAAAGATACGTAATACTTAAACGCGATGAAGTAGATTCGATCTGCTCTACAAAATAGGCAAACTTACTGAATTTCATATTGCTCTCCTCGTCATTCTGAGCGATTAGCGAAGAATCTAGCGACAGCGTAAATTATTGAGAATTAGAAACGCTCCGCTAGATCCTTCTCCGCCAGCCGGCGGATCAGAATGACATAAAATCATTTAATAAATAAAAATAAATATGCGATTAAGAGTCCGGCCAAAAATAATATTCCCAATGTAAAAGTAAAAAAACCTTCCTCATGGCGAGAGATATTATAGACCCCCTCTGCAACGAGAGTTAATGAAAAAAGACCGGGCAAGAGAAAAATGAGATAAATTAAGTCTAAAAATTTTTCAATCATTGATATTATTATATATAATTCGTCATTGCGAGCGAAGTTGGGTCAAAATCGGCGAAGCGAAGCAATCTCATTAGTGTAGAGATCGCTTCGTCAGTGACTAATCGTCACTTCCTCGCGATGACGAAACGGATAACTTCTGAATTTAGATTAAACCATAACGTATCTCGCTGCTTTAGTACTTCCTACTTTTTTAATAAGTTCTTTTTTTATCAGATCCTGCAAATCTCTCAATACAGAATCTTCCGAAATATTTGAAAAAAGGGTGGGGAATGTTTGATTCTGTAAATAGCCTATTTCCTGGATATATTCGACAATTTTAACCTGGCGTTCAGTCAGATAAATCTGTTTACCACCGAATTTTTCTTTTAATTTGACATCTTTGGAAAGTTTTAGTATTTTTTCTTTTATTTTTGTGAACTCGACACTAGCTCCGAAAGTAAAATACTCAAGCCAGGAAGATAAATTACCCGCTGATGCCTTTTTCAGATTTTCATAATATGATACTGCGTCTTTATCATAATACTCCTCGAGCGAAAAAAACCTCCGTATATCATAACCACCAAGAAAAAGTATAAGAGTAGCGAGTATTCTTGCTACCCGGCCATTGCCGTCTATAAAAGGATGAATACGTACAAGTTCATGATGGGCAATACCGGCCTTTAATATGGGATGCAAATCTTTATCGTCCCGGTTTAACCAATAGAGATACTCCCGCATTAAAAATGGTATCTCCAAAGGAGGGGGCGGTCTGAATGTTACTTCTCCGGTCTCTGAATTTCTGACCACAACCTGTTTATCCCTATACTCACCGGTCAGTTCAGGAGTTACAACTTTATAAGCTATAATCCTATGCAGTTTTTTAATAATCTGTTCAGTTATTTTTTCAATTTTTTTAACGGCTTCCTCGTCTATGTATTCAATAACTTTTCTGTAATTAATTATTTCCTGTATATCTCTTGGCCTTCCGACTACGTCTCTGCCCTCCAATATATCCTTAGCATCTGCTTTTTGCAAAGCATTACCTTCGATATGGGTTCCGTGATAAGCCGATCTGACAATAGCATCGTCCCTGAACTCTTTTTCCCACAGAGGCAAAAGCGGTGAATGTCTTATGACTTCTTCCGCCGCCTCAATCTTTGAAATGTTATTAAGAATCTTATTAGTGATAACAAAAGAAGGAGTAAACATGAAAATTATTATACACAAACCTTACATAACTACGCACCTTTAAATAATTAAACGGTTGTAACGTCATTCTGGCAAGCAAGGTACGAGCGCGTCCAGAATCGTTGTTAGATTCTGGAGTCGCTCCAAAACTCATCGCTCCCCAGAATGACTGCGTAAATCCTGACCCTATCTTGTTCGCTCCATGATATATTTAATTAAAGAGGCAAGTAGAATCTGTAATTTTTTATTGGCAGTAATCAAAGGAATTGTTTCTTTACCTTTTTTAACATAATCCCAACCAAGCTGCATTACATAATTATACGCTCCAATCTCTTTAAATAATTTTTGTACTTTACTAATTTCATTGCCGCTTATATTTTTATTACCCAATACCGATAGTACAAACTTTTTCTGCATATCATTTCCATTTTTTAAAATGTAATAAATAAAAAGAGTTTTTTTTCCCTCTCTCAAATCCGAACCAACGGGTTTACCGATTTTTTCTTCATTTCCATACAAACCCAGAATATCATCCCGAATCTGAAATGCCCAACCAAGATCAAGACCAAATTCCATAAGAATTCCTAATTTTTTTTCATCTTCTATTCCGCCTAAAATTGCACCGATTAGAAGGGGTAAAACACCTGTATATTCGGCAGTTTTAAATCTAAAAACATTCAGTATGGCTTGTTGATTAAAGTTGTTACCTACATTATTGATCAGATCCAATGCTTGACCATACACTACATTTAGAGCGTATTTCACAAAAATTTTACCTGCCTTTATCAATTTGTCATTGGAAAAATTGCTGTTCAGGAGCTTATCCCAAGCCAGATAAAAAGCGATGTCACCGGCGCAGATCGCAAATGATTTGCCATTTCCTTTACCGTAATTTTCAAATTGTTTATGAATGGTTGGCAAACCCCGGCGGATATCATCCTTATCCATGACATCGTCATGAATTAAGGCTCCTGAATGAAGAATTTCGATGAATGTACTTGCATCATATATTGAGGCCATATCCTTTCCGCCTGCTAGTTGATATCCTAATACGACTAAAGCTCCTCGAACATTTTTTCCCCTTACTACCATTTGAGAGAAACTCTCTAAAAACTTTACCGGTATATCTCCTATCTTTTTCGCTTCTTTTATTTTATTTATTAAGTACGTTCTGAGAAGCGGTTGGATTTTTTGGGAATAATCGTTTAAATATTTTTTAATATTATAACTATCCATAATTTATTTGCCGAATCTTCTTTTTCTTAAAGAATAATCTTTAATGGCTTTTTCAAACTCCTTATCATCAAAATCAGGGAAAAATAAATCGGAAAAATAAAGTTCGCTGTATTCACTCTGCCATGGCATAAAACCAGAAAGTCTTTTTTCTCCGCCCGTTCGTATTATTAAATCCGGATCCGGAATTCCCTCGGTATCTAAGAATTGACCAAAATTATCTGTATTCAAATTGGATATTGGATATTGGATATTGGATATTCTATTAATCGTTCTTATTATTTCATCTCTGCCTCCGTAATTTAGGGCAAAAATTAAAAAACCTTTATCGTTTTTTTCAGTTTCAGACAATCCCTTATTGATAAGTTTTTGGATATCAGAGGGAAACTTACTTATATCACCCAGTATCTTTACCCGAATCTTATTTTTCATGATTTCATTTCGTTTTAATCTATAAATTATTTTCATCAAAGTAAATAAACCATTGAGCTCCAGCTTACTTCTTTTAGCGAAGTTTTCAGTCGACATTGCCCAAAAAGTAAAATATGTTATCCCGAGATCATTTGCTTTTTTAATTAATTTTGGGAGTGTTTTTTGGGCGGCGAATCGATGCCCTTCAAAAGAAGGAAGTCCTCTTTTCTTAGCCCATCTTCTGTTACCATCGGGAATAATGGCAACATGTTTTGGAATATTCATATTTGTGATACGGATTACGGACCTCATTCGGATGACGAGGATATTCGGATTTTACGGATTATTTTTTTATCAGCATATCCGTAGATCCGCATAGAATCCGTAGATCAGTATTACATTATATCTTGCTTGACTTAAAAAATCATTTTATATAAACTAATTTATATGGATGTCTATGCACTTGATTTAAGTGATAAAAATATCAATCCACTTGCAAAAATTGCAACTATCGGGCAACTGATGAATGTATTTCTTCCTGCACTAATCATTGGAGCGGCAATATTACTTTTAATAATGCTTTTATACGGTTCTTACACCTGGATTACGGCAGGCGGAAATGCCGAGAATGTTGCCAAAGCTCAAAAAATAATGACATACTCTGTATTCGGATTGGTTTTAGTAATTTTGAGTTTGCTCTTTGTAAGACTGATTACTACAATTTTTAAAATTTCTGCACCCTTATAATTATGGAATTAGCACAGGCAAATATCTTTGGCACAATCGCTCCACCCCAAGGTGCACCCACCGATCTGGGAACATTTATCGGCGGAGCAATTAGACTTTTTATTATTGTAGCCGGATTATTTTTACTTATCTACATGCTTTGGGGAGCTTTTGACTGGATCACATCCGGAGGCGAAAAGGAAAAAATCAGTAAAGCTCAAAGCAAAATTACCAATGCCGTAATCGGAATGTTTTTAGTTATTGTTTCTTTGACTCTATTCACACTTATAGCAGGTAATATCCTGAAAATCGTAACCATAACTCCAAACGGATGGCAGATTAATCTTCCCACTTTAAAATAAATGCTCACTTATTAATCTCGCTCCCTTTGCCGGTTTATTTATTACTATCCTATAAATTCCTTTAACACCCTTTAATCTATTAATGAGTAGATCTTTGTTTTTCTCCTCTGCAATAATATGCATATTTTGGCCGGTATTTACCGTAAAATAAGATTCTATTCCGTCTTTTCTCCATTGTTTAATTGCGTGCATTAGTTTAACTGTCATCGGCAACCAATAAATAAGTGAAGGTATTGAAGTTAGCATGATTGCATGCAATTCAAGTGCCTCAGCTTCAATTAGTTCACCAAATTCTGTAAATTTTTTTTCCCTTACTAATTTTTTGCATTGATTAATTTTTTCTTTTATTTTTTCCACTCTGACAGGAAAAAAGAGGCTGCTCTTGGCTAATTTTTGTCCTTCCGTAGTCAATACATTCTTTTTTTCTCTGCTGGTTATTACTACAATGTCAAGAATATTCCAATGCTCCGGTGGAAAAATTGAAACGGAAAACGAAGTTTCACTCGAATTTCCATCCATCCACTCAACAAATCCGTCCGGTATTGACCGGCAGGCAGATCCTGATCCCTGACGGGCTAAAATCGATAACACTTTTTCGTTTAAATTTAACCCTGCAGCTTTAGATGCAGCCAAAGTTAAAGCAGCGAATCCGGATGCAGACGATGACAAACCGGTTCCGCGGGGAAAATTATTTTTTGAAATAATATTTGCTTTATATTTTATGTTCGCGATATTCCTGACCCTGTCTAATTGTTTAACTACTCTTTCCAATCCCACGCCTAGTTCCTTTTTACCATCAATCGTTATTCCATCTGACTTAAAAGAAGAATCAAATTCTACTGTTGTAGTTGTCAATAAATTACTCAAGTTCATTGAGACACTACCATTTACAGGCAATCTTAATTTTTCGTCTTTTTTCCCCCAGTATTTTATGAACGCAATATTTGAAGGAGCAACTGCAGTAGCTTTTAATCCTGAGCTTGCCGAATGGATCATATAATATTCAATTCCTTTAAAACTTTTAATGAAAATGGAGTTAATTTATTGATTAGTTTTTTAATCTGTTTTGGAGAATAAAAATCTGTTTTTTCAATTTCATCATAATCCAAACTAAATGGACCATCATGAATCCCGCTGTAAATCACATCCAACTCTGTTTCCCATTCACTATCCAGAATAAGTTTCTTTCTCATTTTGAGTTTAACTTTAATCCCTAATTCTTCTGTTAATTCTCTCTCGGCAGACTGTCGATACGACTCACCCTTAGTAACATGCCCACCTGTGGAAACCGTATAAAGTCCCGGATATAAATCTTTTTTCTTGCTTCTTTTTTGTAGAAGAATTTCTCCTTTTGAATTAAAAATTACTATTTCTATCCCTCTATGTATGAGTGATTTGTCATGATGACAATCATATCTTGTTCTGTGTCCTAATATTCTGTCGTTCTTATCAACTACCACAAACAATTCCTTTTGATCATCCTTTGGCATATTATTTTTCTATTCTTACACCTTCAGCGTTATTTTTAACATTAATAATCTCTCCACCAACTTTTTTTATCGCTTTTTCAACTACTGATCTTTTTTCTTCTGCGACCAATGCAATCATGCAATCTCCTCCGCCTGCGCCTGATAACTTTGCCCCGTACGCGCCTGAATCTAAAGCTGATTTTATCATTTCATCAAGCTGCGTAATACTGACTCCCAACTTCTTTAAAAAACTTTGGTCGTTAGTCATAAGTTTTCCAAGTGTTAAATAGTCTTTTTCTGTTAAACTTTTTTTAGCTTTATTAACCAAATCGGCTATCTGAATAAAGATTGTCACCATTTCACTTTTTCTGTCTTTAAATGCCTCTGCCACTTTTCTAACGTAATAGGGTGTATCTGCCTTAATTCCGGAATATCCGACAACTAATGGGATAGAATTAATTTCCAGTGGTTCAATAATTTTTCCGCCCTTAACAAAATACAAAGTCCCGCCATATGTAGCTGCCGCAATATCGAATCCTGACCCGACCCCCTGAATTTTTAATGTAACTGTATAACTTAAATCAAAAATTTCCTTTTTCGTTAAATTGAGATTAAATAATGAACTTAAGGCAGAAAATGTCGCCACTGTTACAGCCGATGAAGAACCCAACCCTACATTGTGGGAAAAATCTCCCTTCGTTGTTATCTTTATGTGTCTATGAATTTTAAATCTTTCTCTGAAATAAGCCAACGTTTCTAAAACAAATCTGCTTTCTTTAACTTGCGGTGTAACTATTTCATCTTCTTTTTTATTAAAAATTTCCGCTTCTACATAAAGACGCTTATCAACCGCAGTAACAATACATGGATAACCGTAAACCACAGCATGCTCTCCCATTAGCATTAATTTCCCCGGTGCTGATGTTTTTATCTTCATACTTCTTTTCTTACGCCCTCGTAAGATTGTTTAAATTTAAAATAAGCAATATTTTCATCTTTGCAGTAACTTTCAAATTCTTTTATCTTGTCTGCAAAAAAGAGCATATAGCCTGACCCTTCTTTTTTTCCTCCACCTCCGGTTACTTTTCCATATCCGTATGGTTCTAAATCTTTTAATAAATTTTTAGCCTTTTTTGAAACAACCCCTAGCATATCTAAAAAAATCTGGCTATCTATCAAAGACTTAGCAAAAAATTCTTTATCTTCTTTTACAATTGAAACAACCATTCTTTTAGTTGTTTTTTCAATATCATTCAGAATTTCTTCAGTTAGTCTCGGAGATTTATTATATTTTTCGCCTACTACATTATTTACCATATATCCTGTTGACTCAACCGGATTACCGCTATCTACCAGATACAATCCTTCCTCTATTTTTTTGGGGATTTTAAAATTTAAAGCTGATATTGTTTTTAAAAATTCAAACTCCTTTCTATAAAAAATTAAACCGCCAAAACATGAGGTTGTATTATCGACTCCCGAAGCATTAATATGAAAATATTTTTCAGTCTGATAGGCAATATTGTTTATAGTTTCTCTATCGAATTCTCTCCCTGAATAAAATTCCAGAAGAGCAGCGGCAGTAGCAACACAAAAAGCAGCCGAAGAACCCAATCTTTGTTTTATTGGAATATTAGACTCAAATTTGAAGTTAAATTTTTTATCTTTAAAAGGTATTTTTTGCTTTTTTAAATACTCTTTGACTTTCTCAACAATCAGTAAAATCGTTTTATCAGTGGGATTCTTTTTATCTTCCCACAGGCTAAATTTTAATCTCAAATCTAATGCTGCGACTATGGCCGGTTTACCATATACAACTGCATGTTCTCCGGATAGAATAACTTTTGCCGGTGCAGAATATGAAATTGTTTTCATTGATATTAATGACAAATACTACCATCCTACGTAGGACTGTAGTATTTACAGTACAACATTAAATTGGCTTTAGCTTAATCCCATATACGAGAACATCTTCGCGATCACCTTCACGGACTTTTCTTAAAATTACTTTTACTTTTTTTCCGGTTTTCAGATCTTTTTTTTCGTAATCAACGAGCGGGGCGGTCAGCTTTTCACCCGATTCTAATTTCACCATAGCGACAGGAAAAGGCGCATATTTTTTAAATTCAGATCCGGGTGTATAAATTATAGTCCAGGTTAAGATCATCCCTTTTTGACCTAAGAGTTTTCTTATTTCTTTTTGTCTTCGCCAAATTTTAACAGGTGATATCATATGTTTTTTTCTTGTCATTCCGGACTTGATCCGGAATCCAGATTAAATAGATTCCCGCCTTCGCGGGAATGACAATTGCGTTAAGTTCCTAAAATAGTAACTACTGCCGTTCCTCCGCTGCCGCCAACATTATGAGCCAATCCAAACTTTGCATTTTTTACCTGCCGGTTTGTTGCCTGATTTGTAAGCTGCAAATAAATTTCTCCGATCTGTTTTATTCCTGTTGCTCCAACCGGATGACCGGATGCCTTAAGCCCCCCGGATGTATTAACTATTAAATCTCCGTTTTTACCATACATAGTCGACAACTTTTTTATCATCTGTCCTCCTTCGCCTTTTTTCCAAAATCCAAGATCTTCCATTGCTAAAATCTCGGCTATGGAAAAACAGTCATGAACTTCAGCGGTCTTAATATCTTTTCTCTTAATTCTAGAAATTGCAAAAGCTTTATCCGCTGCAAGTTTAGTTGCTAAAATCTCATCGATATTTTTTCTTTTATTTAAAGATAAAGTATCAGTTGCTACTTCTGAAGCTAAAACCTTAACTTGATTTTTATTTTTTTTTACCAGAACTTGATTATTAGTTAAAACAACTACGGAAGCTCCATCTGAAATTGGAGACGAATCCAGAACTTTAAGAGGATAAGCAATGTATGGGCTTTTTAAAACTTGCTCAACAGAAATTTTTCTCCTGAAATGAGCCTTATCATTTAATGTTCCGTGAAAATGATTTTTAAAACTGACGTAAGCAAGATGTTCTTCATTGTATTTATATTTTTCTAAGTAATAATTTGCCATCATTGCGTATAAACCTGGAAACGTCAGACCCGCCTCTTGTTCTTCGCCTGAAGCAGCCGAAGCTAAAGCTGAAGTTGTTTCTTCCGGTGAATAATCAGTCATTTTTTCTGCACCAATTACCAGAATCGTTTTATTCGGATTTGCATCAAGATAATTTTTTGCCAGATGAAAAGCTATTCCTCCTGATGCGCAGGCTGCCTCAACTCTAAAAATAGGAATATTAACCCCTAATATTTCGGCAATTTTTGAAGGCGCGTGCAGATTATTTTCTAATACGCCCGCAAGCATATTACCAAAGAAAATTGCGTCGATCTGTTTTTTATCGAGCTGTGAATTTTTCAAAACACCTTTTAATGCTTCTTCTATTAAATCAGACAGAGACTTATCCCAAAGTTCTCCAAACTGCGTAGTGTAATAGTCAATGATTGAAATCATAAATTTAATACGGATTACGAATCTTATTCGGATAATGCAGATATTCGGATTTTACGGATGTTTTTTATCCGCATATCCGCCCGCCTGCAACGCTATGCGTAGCATTGCGGACAGGTAGATCCGCATAGAATCTGTAGATCCGTATCACATTTATATTGTTCCCATAAACTTTAAATAATTCGGATAGTCAATATATCTTTTATCCTCAACTATTCTTTTGAAAACTCTTCTTCTCTTGTCAAGATTGTTTGTAACTTTAAATATAAAAGCATCTGACCCTGCTCCTGATCCATAAGAAGCTAAAAGTATAAGATCGCCCGTCTTAGCTTTTTCCAATACCGATACTAATCCGGTTAAAGCTGTGGCAGTATAAGAATTTCCTAAATAATCCACGGTTAGAGATAATTCAATTTGAGTCGGTACAAAACCTAAGGATTTAGCTATTTCACGGGGAAATTTGCCGTTTGGCATATGAAAAATAGAATAAGCAAAATCAGAAGGCTGCATTTTTGTTTTACTTAGCAGGCTTTTAGCAGCTTCCTGAATATGAAAAAAATAAGAAGGCTTGCCGGTAAATCTTCCTCCATGTGAAGGGTATCTGATTCCTTCTCTCCGCCAAAAATCCGGAGTATCAGATGAAAAGGAAGTTTGATCTATTATTTCCAGAATCACATCATCCTTTCCTATCAGAAAAGCTGTCGATCCGGATGCAGCTGTATATTCAAGAGGATCGTGCGGCTTGGAATTTGCTTTATCTGATGCAACTACTAATGCATAATTTGTATAACCGGATTTAACCAATGAACCTGCGGAAATCATTGCTCCGGTTGCTGCCTTGCAGGCAAACTGCGTATCATAGGCAAGATAATTATGATCAATTCCTAAAAATTCGCCTAAAATAGTTGATGCCGGGTTAACTACATAAGGAGGAGTTTCTGAACCAAAAAAAATTACTTTGATGTCATCATTTTTTAACTTTAGATCACTCAAAGCCATAGATGTAGACTCATAAGCCATAGTCAATGAATCTTCGTCATTTCCCGCTACGGCTTTTTCTTTTACTTTAAGTGATTTTTTTACATCTTCCGGATTTTTACCCCAAGTATTTGCAATATCCTCGACTTTTATTCGATACTTTGGAATATAAAAACCGTAGGAAACTATACCTATCATAATTTTGTGTCATTCCGGACTTGATCCGGAATCTATTTAATCATGTCATCCTGAACTTGTTTCAGGATCTGGATTCCCGCTTTCGCGGGAATGACATTCTACTATCTTCCTAATCTCTCGTGTGTCTTAGCCAATGTTCCTTCCTCTAAAGAAGAAAGAAGAGAAATTTCTCCCGCTAACACTGTAGCTATAAAAACCTCAGTCAATTCTTCAGATGTTTTTGCTCCGATTATTGACAACGCTTCCTGTTTAATTTTTAATTTTGTACCTCCACCCACTGTTCCGATCATTATCGCCGGCATGTAAACTGAAAAATAAAGATCTCCGTTTTCTAATGGTTTTACAAAAGTAATCCCCATACTGCCTTCTACCGTATGAGCCAAATCCTGACCTGTTGCTGCAAAAAAAGCCGAAGTAACATTAGCGAATTGTGCATTAAAACCAAGTGAACCGCTCATTGCAGATCCTAACATACATTTAGCCAACCAAACTTCAAAAATATTATTCGCATTCGATTTTAATACTTCCTCAATAATTTTTTTGGGAAGAACAACTTCTGCCCAGGCTTTTGTTCCGCGATTACTGATAAAATTTAACCAGGCAGGTTTTTTATCTATATCAAAGTTGCCTGCAACTGACAGACACTTTACATTTGTTTCTTTCTCAATAAATTCGACAATTTTTTGGGTAGCTATCGTTACCATATTCATTCCCATTGCGTCTCCCGTATTAAAATAAAACCTGACATAGACATAATATCCCAAAGACCTGACGCCGGCTTTTATAAATTTCAAATGGGAAGAAGTATTCTCTGCTATTCTTCCGAGCTTTTTTTCATTCTCTTTTATCCACTTATAAAAAAGGTTGCTTTTTTTAATTCCGCCTGTATAAAAAACCGGGCCCCTGGTTGTCCCGACTCTATGAACGTTTACTACTGCTCCTCCTGATAATGTAATAACCTTGCAACCCCTATTTACGGATGCGACCAATGCTCCCTCTGTTGTAGCTAACGGAATATAATAATTTTTCTTGTCCTCCAAAGCTTTCTTGACCCTTGAAGCTTCAGCGAAGTGGGTAGCGACGGAGGAAATTATTAACGGTCCTGCTACCCCAAGAGGCAAGGTCGTCGCTCCGATTAAATTCTCACAGTTAATATTTTTTTCGTCTTCGATCAGTGCTTTTTCAACATAAGAAAGTTTAATATTTAACTCGTTTTCTAAATATTTCAGTCTTTCTTTCGGGTTTTTAAATTGGGATAACCTCATATCTATTTATGTCGTCAGGCGGTATAAAATCATTCCTTACCTAAATAAACGGTACTCTGAAGATTTTTAAGTAAAAGAGTAAAACTGAATAAGGGATAAACCAAACCAGAAAAAGTAACAACATATAAATAATTCTGTAAAAACCCAGTTTTGTGGAAAAACGCAATGCCAGATACATGAGTATTATTTTCCAGGCTAAAAGACTAATCGAATAAGATATAAAGAAAATACTGAAGCCTTTACCCGGTATTGAAAATGATCTTGGCGGAGGAATAAAAACATATAAAAGAGAATTTGAGGCAAACCATATCAGGGTAGGTAGAAGAGAATAAGACATAGTAAAAATAAAACTGGAAAATTTATTTTTATTTATCGAAACTTTACTTAAAAAGTAAAAAAAAGCAGCGGTAAGTGAAATATGTAAGATAAATACTAAGAATGTTAATGTCGCAGGATAAGGTTTATCTCTTAAAAAATAAGCAAATTTGAAGTATAAAAAAATGGTTAAAAATATTATAAATACTTGCCCGTAATCTTTTTCTTCGCTGATCTTCCTCATGGTACGGTAGGGAGAAAAAATAAGGAGAACGCAATTTCTTAAAACTAAAATTAAAGAAGTTAAAAAATCAGAAACCATACTGTAGTAAAGTCGCCAACTTGACTACTAAAGTACCAAAAACAAAATAGAGAATTCCGGCAATAATAAATGATAAGGGTATAACAAAAATAAACGGCATTGTTTTAAAAAACTTAGTTACATTGTGATATGAATTAGTCAATAAAGGAAATCCAAGATTGTTTGGTTCCACAGTATACACTTCGTCTAATTTTTGTTTTAGTCTATAATTCAATGTTTTCATAATGTTCATTTGTCATTCCGGCTTGTCCGGAATCGTAGTTATTTTTAAACAACGATTCTGGAGTCGTCCGACGTAATGCCTGACTCCCCAGAATGACGATAACTAAGGCAAAGTGTTAAAAATTTTAATAAAGGCTTTTCTTGCTCTGAACAATAAACTTTCGGTTGCCTTAAAACCTATTGATAATTTTTCAGCAATATTATTAACTCTCTCCCCATCCACATACTTGAGTCCTAAAACAATCCTGTAATCATTTGGAAGCGTTTCCAGTGTTTTTTTTATTTTTGCGGATAGTTCTTTTTTCTCAAGTTCGTCATCTATAAATACTGTCCTTAAACCTTCAATAAAATATGTTGGAAGAGCAGAAAATAAAATCTTCTTAAGTTTCTTTTTCCTTATATAATCGATCGTTTTATTTCTTGCGATGGAATAAAGAAAGGTCTTTAAGGAACTCTGAAAATGAAAATCCCTGAGTGCTTCGATAAAGTCCATAAAAACATCCTGACTTATTTCTTCGGCTATAGAATAATCTTTTAATTTTCTGTAAATGAAGTTTTGCAGGGATTTTTGGTATTTTTGATATATAAAAAGAAGGGCTTTTTCGTCTCTTTGAATAATTCTTCGAACTAATGTTTTTTCATCTTCCTGCTTTAACATGGTGATATAATATTCTACCATAGCCGACAGTTATGAAAAACAATCAATCAAGACTTATAAAATTATTAATCGCTCTTTTAGCTGTATTTGCTATATTTTTCTTAAAAAACGAACTGCCAAAATACTTGCCGCAAAAAACCAATCAGCCTTTTTCATCACTTAAAAAAAACCAAATTAGCGAGATTGTCTTAACCAAAGACAAAACTACGCACATTTATAAAAAAGATAAAGCTTTGTATGTAAAAAAAGAGGACGATGAATTTTTAGCCGACAATGAAAGAATAAATAAAATCATCGAGAGTTTTATCAATCTAAAAAAAGAAAGTGTTGTGTCAAGCAATAAAAATAAACATAGAGAACTAGGCATAGATAAACAAAAAATTGAACTTAAGACCGAAGAAAAAATATATGTAGTATATATTGGAAGCACAAGCGGACTCTCCAACAACTATGTAAGAATTAATAATGAAGATAATGCATTTGTAGCTGAAGGATTTAATGACGTCTTTACTCCAGACGATTATCGCGATCTTTCAGTACATTTTGTAAGTGATGAAGCAAAAATTACTTCAATAGAAATTGATTCCGAACTCGAAAAAATCTTTTTAACAAAGGAAAAGTCAGATTGGAAAATTGACAATAAAATCGCTAAAAAAGATCGTGTTGATTTTTTTATTAATGATTTAAAGACGCTAAAAGCTAAAGATATCTTTTCAAAAGAAAAAGTTATTCCTGTAGTTAAAACCTTGTCTATAAAAATTAAGGAGGTAGGTAAAGAAAAAACTATAGCTTTTTATCTCCAGGATGAAAATAATTATCTGGCAAAAACTTCAATTTCAGAATACATCTATCAAATTCCCGCCGCTTACGTTGCTTCCCTGAAAAAAGAAGAGAAAGATTTCTTGCAGTAAAAATTATTTATTTGGAAAAGCGGTTAACAACGATAGCGAGTAATATCATAAAAATAATTATTCCTATCATGAAACCGATTGGTGGGGTAATCATAGTTTTAATCTCTTTGGATATAATAAATAACTTACTACGTAACCTACAATAATAATACCAAATCCAACAAAGGTTGACAACCAGGAAAATCCTTTTTCTGTCAGGAACTGACTAAATAAAGTTGCGCCCGCACCAATATTTGCCAATTCAAGAACTTTTTCAGCATAAAGCTTCCTTAATCCTGGACTTATTTTAATAGACATGAACCAATAATAAAGATTAGTTATTCCAATCCAATTTTATAAATCTTCTCTCCAACTAAAACATAGACAGAATTATTGAAGACAACGAAGTCCGAGGCTTTTGAAAGAATGCTTGAGTTGATCTGTCTTTCATAGGTCCCGTTTTTTCCTAAAACATAAATTGCTCCGTTGGTTTTATCCCAACCATAAACCTTTTCAACTTCAGTGCTTGTGAATATTTTAGTGAACTTGACATTTTTCTCAGGCCAGGAAGTGGAAAAATCATCTTTTGCGCCGGCTGTATATTTAATAATTTCGTCGTCTAAACCTATATAGACCGAGGAATCGATCGCAATAGAATTTGCTCCTTTAATACTCCCGGCATTACCCTTAAGATATGAGTTTTTTTCCGAATAACCGTTCTCGGCTACCAGATATTTATAAATATCACCTTTCCCCGAATCTAAAAGGTAAAGATTGCCGTTATAAATCCACATATCATTTATTTCTCCCCAATCTTTATCTTTATTAATTACTTTCTTAGATTTATCATCAATTGAGATTTTGAAAACATCTTCTCCCTCGACATAAAACAATACATAATCCTGATATGCCGCAATTCCACTGGCTTTTTTTATTTCAGATGAATTATTTTTATCCAGTGATTTTTTACTTAGGGATAAAATATATACCGTTCCTTTTCCCCGATCAATGATACTTAAGTTTTCTTTTTCTAAATATAATTTATCGCCTTTAGCTCCTTTACTATCCAAAGTTAAGTCATAAAACTCTTCATAATTCTTGTCTTCCTTCTTAACTATTTTACTTTCTGTATTTTTGACCAGATTTTCCATCTCTTCTATTTCTTTACTTCTATCGCCTATTTCTTTTTTTAATTTTTCCACTTCCTGCTTTGCCTCGGACAGCAAATTCATTGATCTTGGTAAATTAAGAAAGGCAACTTCTTCAGCCTGGTCTAATTTTAGAGTTACCAGCTCTTTTGTTGATTTTATTTTTTTATTAATTTCTGACCGGCTTCGTCTTTGATAACCCAATACTACACTCCAGATTAATATAAAAAGAATCGCTATAACGGCTGTAAACGTTAATATTTTTTTCTTACCGATTTTTTGCGAATAATCCTTGAATAAAGTTAAAAAAGAATTTTCCTTGGGAGACTCTTCTGCTTCTATTAATCTGTTTTCTTCAATCTGGTCTTCCTTAAATTGAGTAAACAAAGAAACGGCTCCAGCATCGTCTCTTTCTTTTAACAAAGATTTAAAATCCTCAATTAACTCGGCAGGTCCTTTATGGTCAAATACGGTTTTTAACTCAATATCCGAACCTAAAACATCAATAAATCTTTTAGTCGTAAATATATAAAAATCTCCTGCTTCGATATAACCGGAAGCGCTATTGTCATTCTCAATAATTTGAGCGAAATTATTTCCTCTTTTGAGATAAATTCTACCCATCCCTCCGGTTTTTAGATACATTACTTTCTCTCTTATATATCCTGCAGCTAAAGAAAAAGAAGATGGAAAATTATATTTAGTAATAACTTGTGAGATAAAACGATCAAAAGATCCCAGATTTTCAATTACTGAAGTTGGCACTTCCTCTTTTATTTTTTGGAGCATTTCTTTTCCCTGATCTGAATTTATTCCTTCTTCTATTTCAAAAACAGCCAAAAAATTGTTTTCGGCTATTACGCCGGAAAAGCCTCCTGTTTTTTCTTTACCTGTATATGCAGCCGAATTTTGATTAAGCATTTTATACGATTAAAAGACTGACAAACAATAAGGCTAACCCGATTATTATTTGTATCAAAGAAATCAATTGGATTAAAGTCGTTTCCTGACTTTCAAGAGTTCTCGTCATGACCTGAGTCTGCTTATAGATAACCAAAGAATAAATCAAATATAGTAACGAGAAAACTACACTGAATACTTTAAAAAATAAAGTAAATATCTCTCGGCCTAAAAATTGATTGATGAACTGACTGAAATCCATAAATTAAGGAATTAAACTATTGATAATTTTAGTAACTTCAGCAGGCTTTGGAATATTATAAAACTCAATATTAATCTCTGTCCCGGCAGTCTGAACAAAGACATTTCCGAAATTAAAAATAGAAGCAAAGAATCCGCCGCTTTTTGCGGTTACATCCTCAACCTTAGAAAGCTGGGTTTCTGTTACTTCTTTGTAGATGACAGCATGAAAATCAATATCGATTATCCTTTCATTAGTGATGATACCGACATTAAAAAACCAGCTCAAAAAATTAAACCAGATATAGGCAAAAATAAAAGCCAGGCCAAAAAAATTTGCAAAAAAAGTTTGTGCCGGCAAAAGAAAATTAAAAAAAACAAAATTTAAGAAAATTAAAACTACAAATAATACAATACTGTTAATTATCCAGGGAAGTTGGGTTATTGGATGAGCTCTTAAGACCAGTATTATTTGTTCATTTGCGTGTTGTGTCTCAAAACGGTAGTTAGGTTTGATACAGAATGAGTGAAATAGGCTGTGTGAAGATTTTAAATTATGCATTAAACTTATTATATACCACTCCGCTTTGATTTAATAAAATTTTACAATTGGCATATGCCTTCCGAAGCTTTCAAATAGAACCGGAGTATTTAAAAAAACGGACTACGGGAAAATCAAAGCTTCGTTAGGTATTATTTACAATTTGAAAGCGAAGGGGCATACAAAAAAAGCCCTGGCTACGACCTACTTTCCCTCCCGCCGAAGCGGGTAGTATCATCGGCGCTGACTCGTTTCACTTCCTTGTTCGGGATGGGAAAGGGTGGTACCGAGTCGCTCCAGTAACCAGAGCAACACATATTATAAATCAAAAAGTCCTAAAAAACAATAAATTATTTAAGAACTTTATTCTTAAACAGTACATTCTTCGGAATATCAAATTTTATCGTCTCAGGCACTTCTTCATTCTTACATGTGCTCATAGCCGATTTTAAAGTATCTTGAGATCCTCCAATGCTTGGGAGATTAAAAAGTTTACCTAAACTTCCAAAAATCATGTTTGGATCAAGAAAGCCTGATGCTAATAATCCTTCAAAAATACTGACTTGTTGTGAAATACCACAGACCTTTTCTCCCGAATAAGTTCCGTTCTTCCAAATATAAACACAGTCCCCGTTCAAAAGATAATTACTGATTATATTTTTTTCATCCATTTTTATATATATTCTTTTGTTTTTTACATAAGCATTTACATTGACAACGTCTGAGGTAAAATCGCAAACTAGCGGGCCGGTAAAATTAAACTTTGCTGAAGGAGAGGATTTTTTAGACATATTTAGACTATCTATAATATTTTGTGATTTCGTTGGGGTAGGAGTTAAACTATATTCTTTAAACCCTTTCTGCCGGGAAGTACCGTTTACCAGCTTCAAAAAAATTGCTACAACAACAATTATAATTGGAACAATTATTATAAATCGGGATACGCTGTGAAAAAAGTCGTCTAACTGTCTATTCTCTTTCATATCTGTATTAGAATAAAGTATCATTCTTCTCTTTATTTCCTGCAGGTAGCATATCAAATCCTTTTATTTCCGGCAATGACTTTCCGATTATAGCCTGAAGATCGCCATGGACACCTAATAAACTCTCCATCATAAGTTGAATATTTTTATCTTCTCTGGCCCATTTTCTCCGGAAAAATTCTTTTTCTTTATCCAAATACACTTTTGCCTGATTATAACTGTCGTAGATTGCGTCCAGCCTTTGGCGGAATTCCGTACTGGTTAAATAGTTCCACAATATTTCTTTTTTCTCCTGTTTACCAATTACTGATGACTTGACTGCGGATAAGTCAAATAAAGTATTTCTTAATAATAACCCCAATCCATAAATACTTTCATAGTCACCTATCCATACTTTATCTTTTTGAGTAAATCTCTTTACACCATCGGGAAGGACCTGTGAAATAATAACGGCTATTTCTGCCTTAACCCGCCTTTGATCTTCTTTTAATTTTGTTATCCATCCGTCACTCCAAGCTTTGGTTCTTTTTGATTCCCAGATAATTATCCCGCAGGGTTTTCCGTAATTATTTTTAACGGTTTGCACTACGTCGGCTCCTGTAACTCCCGTTGATACTTTTTTAATCTCGTCATAAGGGAATTCTTTTCGCAATATATTTTCCAGCTCCAGTTCTAAGACTTCACCCTGTAGTTGTTGTGATCCCTGTTCCAGTTTTCTCTTCAGGTCTTCGTTGACCTTGGATACGTCATTAATTTTTTTCTCATACTCCAGAAGTTTCATTCTGTTTGATTCATCTGCGCGCTTTTTCTCCTCTTTCCTGATCTCATCCTCTTTTACCTGAAGTTTCTTCTCATCCTCGAGTCTTCTTATTTCATTTTCCGTTCTCAACTGCCGGATAGATTTTGTCAGCTCCAATAACTGATCTTGCAGGCCTTTGTTTTGTTTGCGCAGCTCCCCTATCTCTTCACTCTTATCTCTTATCTGCAAATCCATCTCTTCTTTAACTTTCTGCCTCATTTTTTCTTCCAGTTCTTTATTTTTCTTTTGACTGTCTTTTTCAAACTTTATTAGTTGTTCTTCGCGCCATTTTTGCGCATCAGCTCTCAATTTTACTCTCTCTTCTTCGACTTGGAGTTTTTCTTTTTTCACTAAATGAGCGATCGCCTGAGTCATTTCGAATACTTTACCGCAATGGGGACATTTCACCTGATCATTCATATTTTTAGATTAAAACTAAATATGATCCTGAGCTTGTCGAAGGACATAGCTGCATTTTAGCAGAGAAATGTTTATTATTTAAGGGCAATAAATTCTTTTTCCGAAGATTCTGCTTGTTTTATAATTCCTTTCAATAA
>MGAF01000007.1:0-2396 GCA_001789635.1 Candidatus Roizmanbacteria bacterium RIFCSPLOWO2_01_FULL_35_13
GATTATTTTTCTTCCTCTCTTTATATTCCTACTTACTCCACAGGCACAGCTTCGTTTCCAAGAGGTAAACATTTTTTCAGATGCTTCTGTTGTTGAGCGGGCAAACCAGCAAATTGAGAATGATAATAATGCGTTCTGGTCAAAAGCTATACATAACAGAAGGCTAGGGTATGCCGTTGAGTATCTAAAACATTATTTCGACAATCTCTCCCCAGACTTTCTTTTTATCAAGGGAGATGGAAATCCAAAATTTTCAATTCAAGATGTAGGGCAAATGTACATTTGGGAAATTCCCTTCTTTATTGCAGGGATATTATTTTTATTTCGAAAACGAGAAGGACACTGGTGGATTATTCCATATTGGTTAATTGTTGGAATAATTCCAGCAGGAATTGCTCGGGAGACTCCACATGCACTTAGAATCGAAGCAGTTCTGCCAACGTTCCAGATATTAACAGCCTATGGTTTGTATTATATAGCTACTGCCATATTAAATATAAAATATAAAATAGTAAATATACATATAAAATATTTGATATTTGGTTTGTATTTTTTATTTTTAATATTTAATATTTCATATTTCTTACACAACTACATGAGGCATTACCCAAAAGAATTTTCGTCAGAATGGCAGTATGGGTATAAGGAAACTATAGAGTTTACAAGCGCAAACGAATCAAAATTCGACAACGTAATATTTACTGAAGAATTAGGGAGGCCCTATATATATGTTTTATTTCATAAACAATATGATCCCGCCAAGTTTAGACAAGAAGCAAAAATTGAGCGGGAGGTTTTGGGCTTTGTTCATGTAACATCTTTCGGTAAATATAAATTTGTCAAAAGCGTTTTAGATAATATAGATAAAAACAAAAAGAACCTTTACGTTGATTCTCCCGGGAATGTTCCGCGAGATGCAAGAATCCTAAAAACCTTTCGATTAATAAACGGTAATCCAAATCTTACTGCCTATTCTTATGAGTAAATACTTTTTCTGGATAATAATTGGAGTTGCAATATTGCTGCGTTTTTGGCAAATAGGTAATGTGCCGCCGTCTCCTGATTGGGATGAAGCATCATTAGGGCATAACGCTTATTCAATAATGACAACGGGCCGCGATGAATATGGAAAGTTTTTACCGGTAATCTTGCGCTCTTTCGACGATTATAAACCGGGCCTCTATGCATATTTAATTATTCCATTTATAAAATTATTCGATCTAAACACTATGACAGTCCGTTTACCATCGGCAATATTCGGTGTGCTTGCTATTATCGGAACATATTTTTTGGTTAAAGAACTGTTCAAAAAATCTCACCTCTCACCTCAGGATTCAGCTTCTAACATCGCACTTCTCGCGTCTCTTTTATTGGCGATTTCCCCCTGGCATCTTCAGTTCTCGCGAATCGCATTCGAAGCGCAAGTTGGGTTGTCTCTGAACATTTTCTCAATATTATTTTTCATCAAAGGGTTGAAGAGAGGAATCTATTTTGTTCTTTCAGTAATACTTGCTACGCTTAGTATTTATGTGTATCAAAGCGAAAAGGTTTATCTTCCAATTCTATTTTTATCTCTGCTGATAATATATTGGAAAGATTTAATAAAAGCATCTAGGGAGTGGATAGCAGGAGCAGTTTTAGTAGGAGTTCTACTTTCTATTCCGATTGTTTACGGATTGGTTAATGATCCAAATTCCCTTCTTCGCGCAAGGGGTGTCAGTTCTTTTGCCGATCAAACGCAATTCTTAAAAAGAAACGTAGTTAAATATGCAGATGATGTTGAGCGAAGCGACATTATTGGCATGGTAGTTGACAATAGGAGAGTAGAATATGCAAAAGCTGTTGTTGCAGGATATATTTCTCATTTTAATTTTAACTGGCTATTTATAACAGGAGACATCGAGAGGCATCATGCACCCAATATGGGACTCTTGTATTTATTCGAGCTACCGTTATTGTTAATGGGTATTTATCAATTGACTTTTGGAAACTTTTCAAAAAAGACAAAGCTCACTATTTTTGCCATTTTCTTGATAGCACCAATCCCAGCGTCTATTACAAGCGGGGTTCCGCACGCTGTCCGCACCATTAATTTTTTGCCGACATTTCAGATTTTCACTTCCCTAGGGATTCTGGCGGCATTTTACTTTGTATCAAGTATTAAGTATCAAGTATTAAGTATCAAGGCAAAATATTTAATATTTACTACGTTTATTTTATTTTTTATATTTAATTTTTCATATTTCCTAAATCAGTATTTTGTCCAACAAAATTATTACTATTCAGAATCTTGGCAGTACGGTTGGAAGCAGGCGGTTGAATATGTAAGGCCTATTAAAGATAAATATAATAAAATTGTGGTTACCAATGATCGGCCGCTTGATCAATCTTATATG
>MGAF01000007.1:2493-5360 GCA_001789635.1 Candidatus Roizmanbacteria bacterium RIFCSPLOWO2_01_FULL_35_13
TTTGGTAAATATGAATTCCGCGTTATAGATTGGAATAAAGAAGAGAGTGGGAATCTTTATGTAGGACGGCCGGAAGATTTTCCGCAAGAAACAAGAGCTTTGAAGGTCATAGATTATCTAAACGAAAAAGCGGCAATTAAAATAATTACCAAATGAAAAAGATTTTAATTACTTTGTTAATACTCTCCATTGTTTTTGGTGTTTTAATTCGTTCTGTCGAAGTTCTTAATAGAAACTATTTGTTTGCCTTTGATCAGGGCAGGGATTATCTTGCAGTTCGGAGCATTGTGGTAGATCATAAGCCCACTCTCATTGGTTCTGAACTTGGGGCAGGATCAGCAGGATTCAGAGGATTATTTCATGGCCCATTTCATTATTATTTTCTCGCAATACCCTTTTTCTTAAGTCGGGGAGACCCCCATAGTGGTATTTTGTTAACATACGTTTATGGTTTAGCGGTATTAATCTTGGGATTCCTCCTTGCTAGGAGACTATTTGGGACACTTTTTGCTTTGGTTGCCGCAGCATTGCTGTCTTTATCGCCCCCTTTAATTTCACAGTCTCGTTTTGTATGGAATTCACATGGCGCTCCAGTATTTGCTCTAATATCTTTTTACTTTATATATAGACTCGCTGAAGGAGTTCGTGATCCGAAGTATTTTTTTGCTGCGTCCTTCTCTGCAGCTTTTATATATAACTTCCAAACAGCGATTGCAATTCCCATAAGTCTTGCATTATTACTTTACTGTTTTTTTATCCTGAAGATTAGAGCCCTGAAGCACTACTTAGCTCTTATTCTTGGTTTTACTGTTGCTTTATCGCCAATGATTCTATTTGAGATAAGACACCAGTTTATGGGGTTAAAAGGTGTAATTGAATATATTTTAAATCCTCAAGGAAGTAAAACAATACAAGAAGTCGCAGACCGTTTGATAGGACAATTAGGTGCTTTTATTCACAATACTTATGATACTTTCCCAAAACAGATTTTACTTGAAGGTAAAGTGATATTAATACTTCTCTTATCTCTGTCAGTTTATTTTGTTTCCCGCGAAAAGAATAAACCTATTAAAAAATTCATATTATTTCTAATTTCTATTCCTTTTATAACTTTTTTTATCTTAAGTTTTCTTAAGAATCTAGTTTATCAGTACTATTTGCTGCATCTCGTGCTAGTTTATATATTTCTTTTGTCATATATCATTTATTCTTCGATATCAAAGAAAAAACACTTGATTACATTTTTCGCAGTTGTTTTTGTTGCTGTTTCTTTTGCCAAAGCTTATCCGGAAATCGTAAGCACTTTCAATAAAGATTACGTAGACTTTGGGGGAACCGCAAAAATTAAAGGTAAAATAGAGGCAATAGATTATATCTATAAGGATGCAGGGGATGATCGTTTTTGTATGATGGTTTTTTCACCTCCAGTTTATACATATCCTTACGATTATTTAATTGCTTGGTGGGGGGAGGCAAAATATCATTACATTCCGTGCAAAGAAAAGAAAGATACCTTTTATCTACTCATTGAGCCTGATCCTTCAAAAACATGGTCTTACAAGGGATGGCTTGAGACGGTAATAAAGGAAGGAACTGTAATATATGAGAAAGAACTTCCAAGCGGGTTTATAGTTCAGAAACGTTTTAATGATTAATTGATTGGTTATGGGAAGTATAAAAAGGTACTCAATCAGATCTTTACAGTTTTATAAAAACAAAAGAGCACTAACAATATTTGTTCTGATTTTTCTATTGTTCGTTTTTTTGAGGTTTTACCAAATAGAGGAGAGGAATGTATTTGGTTGGGATCAGGTAAATAACGCTTGGGCTGCGAAAAATATTGTTGCTGATGGAAAATTTCCCCTTGTAGGAATGCAGGCAAAATTAAACAGCGGAATATTTATAGGCCCTTTTTATTATTATTACATAGCTCTATTCTATTTTATTACAAATCTTGATCCCATTGCTTCGGGAATTGCTGCGGGCTTTACAGGCATTATTACGTTTTTTGTAATATATTTTGTGACTAAAAGTTTATTTTCGGAAAAGGTTGCCTTTATTGCCGTTTTTTTATATACAATTTCATATACTGTGATAAGCGCCGATAGAGTACAGTGGCCGGTAAATTTTATCTTGCCAATATCTTTGCTTATTTTTCATTCCCTTTATAAGGTTGTAATTGGTCAGGTAAAATATATTTTACTGTTAGTTTTGTTTGTGGGGTTATCATTCAGCACTCATTTTACTGCTATTTTTTATCCTCCTATTATTCTGCTTTCCTTACCGCTATTCCCAAGAACAAGGGAGACTCTTAAGTATATAGCTTATTCAATCCCAATTTTTTTTATTGTATTTGCACCTATATTAATTAATCTATTCCATGACAACGGCTTTTTAGGCAAGAGCTCTATTTCCTACGTGAATACTTATTATCATGGCTTACATTTAACGCGAGTATTTCAGCTAACCAAAGACGCATTTATACAATTTGAAGGTATGTTTTTCTTTCCGCAACTTAAGTATTTAGGTTGGATTGCAGTTCCTTTATTTGGATTTATATATCTTAAAGATAAAATAACAAAAGAAAGAATCCTCTTTGTTTATTTGTGCGCTTTGTGGTTTTTGGTCCCGTGGTTTATTTTTTCCCTTTATAGCGGAGAAATATCAGATTATTATTTCCTTATTTCTCGTCCTATTGTAGTACTTATACTATCGTATTTTATCTATCGATTGATGATACATCCCCTTGCTTCTGTAAAGGCGATAGTAATAATTGTTTTAATAGGATACCTAGTTGTAAACTTCAACGAATTTTTAAGAACAAAGAGAGGTAGTCTAGTTGGCCATAGGCAGACTACGCTAACAAA
>MGAF01000008.1:0-12496 GCA_001789635.1 Candidatus Roizmanbacteria bacterium RIFCSPLOWO2_01_FULL_35_13
AACGTCAACCTTGGGTTTGAGGGAAATATAGTTTCTCATATACTACTATATTACCCATTCTAAATTAATTCTTCAAGAGGATTTGATATAAATTAGTCCAAACTGTGCTCTTTCAGATCCAATCTTTACGTTTAAAGACACATACATAACTCCTTCATCTACAGCTGCCATTGATACTATTTTTGCTGCATTTTCACGTCTAACAAAAGAAGAACAAACGGAAAAAAATCGGGTTGTAATTTTAGGACCAAGTTATTATGTTTTAGCACTGTCCGCAAACGATAATGGTCTACCCGTTACAAGAGTATCAAATCTCAAAGACGGCTCATTTGGAATACGTACTTTTTTCCCTTCAGTTGAAGAATTAAATACAAATCTTCCGGAAGACACCGGAATGGTAGTGTTGACCTTACCGAACAACCCAAACGGTGAAACTATTAATGAAAACCAACTTAAAAAGTTATTTCAATTTGCAAACGAAAAAGGAATTTATATTTTTGTTGACATGTTATTTGACCAACTTTCCTTCGAAGAGGATCGAAACAAACGGCCAAATCCTATAAAAATTGCTAACGAGACTGAAACGCTTAATCAGTTAGTAGTTGTTGACGCACTTTCTAAAACTCAAAATCTGGCAGGTATTCGTTTAGGTTGGCTTGCAACAAAAAATACAACATTAGAAAGAATTATAAACAGAATAAGTATTACCCTACTAAGTAATCCGTCTCTGACTATTGAACCTTTACTACAATTTGAGGCTTTGGCAAGAATTATAGATAGTCAAATTCCAAATGGGGATCGAGCTTCAATTTCTACTCTAGGAAGAAAAACAAAAACAAATTTAGCTTTTGAACGTGCAAGAGCTGATTTAAACATTATGTCGGGAACTCAGTGGTTAGAAAATATACCTTACTGGCGACTTAATGAATGGTATCAGCAGCGTCAGAATTGGTTAAACGAAACAATGAAATACTATAAAGATAATCTTACTCTTATCCAATTCATTCTGGATGAAAGTCAAAGACCAATAACCCGTTCTCCTGATCAAGCTGCCTACAACACTTTCATTGGTTTCGGAAATACAGAACAAAATGCAGGTTTCGATAAAATACTCAAATTATTCTTACTGACTGGGATTGTTGCCATGAGCGGTCAATGCTTTGGTCAGCCGAATCCGCAAAGTGAATTCTGGATACGGATAACATACGGCGGTTTATCCAGGGAACGAATTCCCGAGACACTATTCAGGTTATTAGGATTTCTTAATCTTTGGGATGAAATGGAACTCGGAAACTCTCAAAAATTCCCCAAAATAGATACGGATTTCAAAATTATTTAGAATGAAAAAAATCGTCATTCCATCAAAAGCTTTTTTTAATAAAGCAGAAAAAATCATTTCAGGAATTATCAATCAGCAACCATTGTATCAAGATTATTATCATATTAACGATATAATTACCGATGATACTCCAGAGCTGCAAAAACTCATTTTGAAACAGACCGAATTAGATAAATTCAAAATCTCCGCCGGTACTTCTGATTATGTTATGTATAAAGCTTATAAAGATAAAATAATTGCCGATTTTAAAAATAATTCTTATTATCGGAATTATAATAATCCGCCAGGAAATAATGAGGCCCGATTTGCACTCGCTGAAGTAGAAAATGCAAAATTTGACAATGAGCTGATATATACTTATAAAGATTTTTCATTGGCAGAAGGTAGTACCGGAGCTATTAGTGAGATTTTCGAATATATTAAAAGATCATTTCAGGTGCCAGAAATTATTATCGGAACACCTACCTATTATTTATATAAATATCTGGCCAAATTTTTTAAAATTAGCTATCAGGAGGCTTTTTCTATTGAATCAGTTAGAGAAAAAACTGTCTTTTTTAACCCTATTCAAGATATTTTAGCTAAGTTGAGTAAAAAAACTAAACTGGTGGTAATAGTTCAACCAAACAATCCAACTAATCAAATATACGTCATAAAGGATGTAAAACGACTTCTTAATGAATGTAAAAAAAGAAAAATATTGCTTCTGGTCGATGAACTTTTCTCTGAATTAATTTTTGCTAGCTATCAGTTTACTCCTACTGATATATTGGCTGAAAAAATGGGATGTCTAAATAATCTTGTGATTGTTAAGGGATATTCAAAATCAAAAAATTTAGCCGGTCTTCGTATTGGTTACTTATTTTCAATAAATAAAAAATTAATTGAAGGAGTAAATCAGATTTCAGAGCAAAGACAATGTTTTGCCGGTTCATCAAACTATTCAGGATTAATAGCTTTGGATAGTTTTGTTCAATCGGTAAAATCAAAAGCACAAAAAAATCCGAATATCTCTGAAATTCTAAGGAAAACCAAAAAAATATTCAGTAAATTTAGTCCAACTATTGCCAATCTTAAAATTGTTAAGCTGAAAAAAATATATGTTGGTTATATAGATTATTTGACTAAATTAAAAAAGTATTACGGTGAATATTGTAAAGAAGCTTACGAAATTCTAGAGGATGAGATAATCCAATTCGTTCCAAAAATTGTTGCGTATAATACAATCGTTAAAATAAAAGGTATTGATAACGTTAACTTTTTTGATTTTTGCTTAAATTTTTATTTATGCTGCAATGTCGTCACTCAAATTGGTCCCTGCTTTGCCTTTGACCAAAATAGGTGGCAAAGAGATAAGAATTTAGGATTTTGGCTTCGTTTATCTTACTCTAGAAAAAATAAAAAACAATTTATGGATTCTTTAAAGCTGCTCATTCAGTTTAAAAAGATTTACCTCAATAGTCCCGAGAAGTTTCTCAAGACTAATCTTACTTTTTGATGTTTGATTTCTATAGGCATTTTTACGTGATTACGTAATTTTGTCAATATTAAAAATTAGTTTTTCTCAGATTGCGCAGCGATTTACGAAAATTAAAAGTTGCAATTATTTCATGAAAAAAATAAAAGACATCAGTGAAGATGAAATGATATCAGTATTCTTAAGAACGGAAATTAATTCAAATCGTTGGTCCAAGTTTATTCTGTCTCTGCTTAAAAAAGATGGAAAGAATAGAAATATTATTGATAATCCTGATCTATCTAATCAAGAGGAAAATATGTATCGCAAAGACTTATTAGGAAATTACAGAGGATACGGTGGAAACTCAGATTTATTCACTGGATTTCCTGATGATGTAAATTGGATTAGAGCAAAAATAAACAAAGAGGAGTTAAAGAAAGTAAAGTATATGAGATATAGTTATTGGGATAAATTATCAAAATATACAAGATTTGCAAAAGTTGGAGCAGAGACTATACGAAAAGGAACTATAATATTTAACGAAAGTAATGAAGGATTTTTAAAAACAGCAGAAGTGCTAAAACAAGGAAAACAATTTCCTGAGATGATTCTTGTAGGTAAGGATGAAAGATCTGAACTAGTAGTCCTTGAAAGACATCAAAGAATCACGGCCTATTTCTTAGCTCCAGACAAAATTCCGGAACAACTTAAGGTCATTATCGGTTTCTCAAGCAATATGACGCAGTGGAGTGGATATTAATAATTGTTGCTGACATTTTGAAGCGTACGCGGAGTTTTGTCAATTTTATCAAGATTGTAGTTTACTATTATTCCATCTCCAACAATTTCCCATTTGTCACCCTCTACTAAAACTGCTTGTTCGTCGTTAAAGGTAACAGATGTTTAATTTGCGTTAACTAAATTTGATTAAGTGGCATTTTTTGTATTTTTTGCCTGAACCGCAGGGACAGGGATCATTTCTGCCAACCTTACCTGACATAACTTTTTTCGCCATAGAATAGAGTGACTTTAACTCCTTAATTAGATTTTCAGGCAGTTTAAAAGACTCGATTTCATCCTGTTCGTCAAGCAGGCGACTTCTTTCATTTCCCGGTTTTTCTGATTTTAAAACTTCAGCTAATTCAATCCATTTTTTAAGTCTTATTTGGACAATTGGATGGCGATAAATAAATCCCAATAAGCTGGCGTCACCTGGACCTTTCCAAAGATCAAGATATCTTCCCCAATAGTCTTTCGCATATTCAAGTTCTGCTAAATTTGTCCCATGCCAAATATCAAGTTCTTTTACTTTTTGTTTTTCAAAAAACAAAGCAGGAATGTAAAAATTCTTAAATAAAGCTTCATAAAGCAATTGAATCCCTTGTTCAAATTTACCGATCTTGACAAGACATAGGCCTTTGTTAAAATTAAAATGAGGATCCCAAACATCATCAGGATAGTCTTTTTCCAGTTTTATAAACCATCGATACGCTTCTTGAATATCACCACTCAATTGGTAAAGTGAGGGAATCAGATAACGAGCTCCCTGATTATCATTTTTATTTCTTCGCAATAATTCTTTAAATTCCTTAATGGCTCCAATAAAGTCCTTCCTTTCCTCCCATAAAAGATATCCCAGTCCCTCTATCGCTCGCATATATGGGCGTGTCTCAACATCTAACCACCACATAAAAGAATTAATTTCATCCGTACCCAAGTGATTTTTAGCTCGGTCAAAAGCTTTTTTATATAAATTCTCCGCCTCATCTATTTTTCCCTCACTCAAACTAATTTCTGCAAGACCGTTAAAAGCGTCAGCGACATCTTGGTATATTCGAATTGCTTTTCTGAAACTTTGCTCGGCTTTTTTTACTTCACCTGTACCAAGCAGTTCCCAACCATCATATACTTTTTCCATGGCTTTATCGTATTCTGAATCTTTCCTCTGGAATGGTAAAAATTTCTCGAATTTTAAAGTCTTTTTCATTTCTTTTTACTCGACACTTTTTAAGTTCAGAGCATAAAATTAATTGACAATTTTACACGATCGCGTTAATTTGTCCAATTATAAGTTAATTTTTCTCTTTCACCGACAATTTTCCATTTTTCATTCTCAGCTAAAACCGCCTGCTTGTCGTTTAAGACAATTATTGGATATTTTGTGGTCTTTGCTGGATTTTCTATATCTATTCTCCATTTTTCTGAAAAAATGGATAATTATTCAGGCTGAATTCCCTGCGAAGTTAATAATAGTTTTTGTTTCATGAATAAAAATATTATAGTATAATTTCAAAAGGATGATTCCAGTTTATAAAATTAACAAAGTTAAAGAAGAAACGGCGAAAAAGGCTACCACATATGATTATAAAACCAAGGAGGAAAATGGTTTTTTGATTGAAATGTTTAAGGATTATGACGGGAAAAAAACCGAAGTATATCTAAGCTGCGCAAAACCCGGAGCATTTAAAGGCTACCACTTGCATAAAGTCAGAGCTGCCAGATATGTATGCTTAAAGGGCAAAATGATGATAGTTCTTTATGTAAACGGCAAACGAGAAGAACACGTTTTAACACCGGAAAACCAGGTCAGACTATATATTCCACCAAATATCCCCACAGCTTTGGTAAATATAGGAGAAGAAGACGGCTGGCTGGTAAATTATCCGGATCCGGCGTATGATCCCAATCTTAAAGGTGAACAGATCGACTTCACTCAAGAAGAGCTCGACAGCGGCGAATATTTAAAAAAGCTTTAATTTTTTTGTGGCTGGGGAGAGAGTCGAACTCTCGACCTAACGCTTATGAAACGTGTGCTCTACCGCTGAGCTACCCAGCCTCCCGCACACTATACTGACCATGCTATAATTATAGCAAATGAAAACAGTGGATCTCTCAATTATTGTCATATCCTACAACACTAAGCAGATTACAAAAGACTGTCTTGAATCAATAATAAAATCTCTGAAAAATTCTTCAATAAATTACGAAATTATAGTTATAGATAATATTTCGAATGATGATTCTCTAGAAATGTTAAGAAAATATTCTAATAAATATTCAAATATTGAGTTAATTGAAAACAAGGAAAATGTTGGTTTTGGTAGAGCTAATAATCAGGGAGTAAAACTTGCCAAGTCTGATTATATTTTATTTCTTAATTCAGACATCATAGTATTAGAAGACGCAATTGAGAAATTGTATAACTTTTATAAGCAGAATGAAAAAAAGATCAATTTTTTAGGTGGAAAACTTTTGAACAAAGATATGTCATTGCAACCATCCTCTGCTCCATTTTACACATTACCAGTCATTTTTGCAGCATTATTTTTGCGTGGAGATTATTGGGGACTAACACGTAATTCTCCGAAAACCCTAAAAGAAACAGATTGGGTTTCGGGAGCTTGCATATTAACAAAAAAGAAGTATTTCAATAAAATTTCCGGTTTTGATGAAAGAGTTTTTATGTATATGGACGAAGTCGATCTTCTTTATCGTGCTAAAAAAAATGGTATGCGGGTATTTTTTTATCCCGAAGCAAAATTTATTCATCTCGGTTCAGCCTCCAGCGGTGGAAAAACTTACCCTATCCTACAAGTATTTAACGGACTAATGTTTTTTTATGAAAAGCACTATTCAAAAGCCGAACTATTCTTACTTAAAATTATGTTAAAATTGAAAGCATTAATTGGCTTGTCAATAGGACACGTAACTAATAACAAATATCTCAAGGAAACCTATGGAAAAGCTTATCAAATGGTTAAGATGGGTTGATAATAATCTTGTTAAACTACTTGCCGCTGCGTTTATATTTTTAATTCCGCTTTATCCCAAATTTCCGCTTAAATTCATAGACTATACATATATTTCCATTAGACTTGAAGATGTATTCGTAGCTTTAATTTCATTTGTCTTTATAGTCCAATTATTCAGGAAAAAGGTTGACCTTAACAAACAATTTTTAATTTTAATTGTTTCTTTTTGGGCTGCCGTGATGTTATCTTTTCTCTGGGGAGCATTTGTGCAAAAAACAGTAATCTATAAACATCTTGGATTCCTGCATGCCTTAAGAAGAATAGAATACTCGCTTATCTTTTTTATCATTACGTCAACTATTAAATCGAGAAAAGACTTTCTCTTTTATTTCTGGAGCGCAATCCTAACCCTAATAATTGTTTGCCTCTATGGAATCGGCCAAAAGTTTTTCGGTCTGCCTGCAGTGCAGACAATGAATCCGGAATTTGCCAAGGGACACATACTTTTTCTTACACCGGAAGCCAGAGTTTCATCTACGTTTGCCGGTCATTATGACTTAGCAGCCTATCTAGTCTTCTTTTTACCGATTTCTCTGGGTATTTACTTATGGAAAAGAAAATTTATCTATTTTTTAATTTTTGTTCTTGCCTTATTTACTCTAACTTTAACCGCTTCCAGAAGTTCTTCATTGGCATATTTACTTTCCATCTGCGCGTTTCTTATCTATCTAAGGAAATTTAAGCTGCTTATTTTTGTGGTTACTCTATCTGTTGGTTTATCTTTCACCACGAATAATTTATCTTCCCGCTGGGCGCAAGCTTTACGCGTCAAACAAATATATGTTAATGAACAAACCGGGCAGATTGTTATCCCGCAAAAAATGTCTACTGATGAGCTACCCGCCGGCTCTTTTTATATGGAAATTGATAAAGCTACCGAAAAAACATCTGTCAAAACTCAGAATTTATTAAATGAAAGAATTCTGGCAGACATTCGAGACGAAGCAAAAAAATCCGGCACAACCTTGACAGCGAGCGAAGAATCTCAAATGGTCGCTACAATTTCCGCCGGTCTTAAACCCGTAAGTACTGTTATATCGGATATTTCTTTTGCCACCAGGATCCAGGTTGAGTGGCCGCGCGCTATTAAAGCTTTCTTAAAAAATCCTGTCCTCGGATCAGGCCCCTCCAGCATAACAGAAGCAACTGATGGAGATTACTTTAGGTGGTTAGGTGAGATGGGCTTGTTGGGAACATTAATCTTTTTTTACTTCTTATTTTCAATAATTAAATTTATCTGGCAAAAAATAAAAATTTTACCACAAGTGGAAAAATACCTTTACTTTGGTTTTATATTTGGATTATTTGGACTTTTATTAAACGCTGTTTACATAGACGTATTCGAAGCATCTAAAGCTGCCTATACTTTCTGGACTGTTAGCGGAATCATAGTTGGATCTCTATCGATAGATAATTCCGGAATTACTGACTCTTAATAAAATGAAAAAACAAAACTTCCAATATAGGGATTTTATTATTCTTTCTTCCATATTATTACTCGCTTTTGTATTCAGACTATACAAAATCAACTCGCCTTTAGCCGACTTGCATTCCTGGAGACAGTCTGACACTGCTGCGGTTGCTCGAAATTTTACCAGAGACGGCATTGATTTATTGCACCCCAAGTATGACGATTTATCCGGACGGGAAGCCGGAAAAGAAAATCCTGAAGGTTATCGTATGGTTGAATTCCCCATCTACAACAGTCTTTTTGCCATTAGTTACAGGTTAATGCCAAATTTTTCTTTAGATATTCACGGCAGATTAGTAAGTATTTTTTTCTCATTAATTATCATAGGGATAATTTATTATCTGCTTTTTAAAGAAACAGGCAGCCGACTGGCCGCGATTATGGGAAGTTTCGTATATTCGGTATTTCCATTTTTTGTGTTTTTTTCCCGTGTTATCCTACCGGAAACAACAGCAGTTGGGCTGACTTTTTTATCTATCCTTTTTTTATATTTATATACTGATAAAGATATCTCCCGTCTGAAAGAAATTACATACCTCACATTATCTTTAATATTTTTTGCTTTGGGCTTACTGGTGAAACCTACTATTATTTTCTACGCCCTGGTCCTCGCTTATTTATTCTTTAGAAAAAGAGGTTTTAAAACTTTTAAAAATTTAGATGCATATTTATATTTTATTCTTACTTTTGTTCCATTTATACTTTGGCGTCAATATATAAAAAATTTTCCGGAGGGGATTCCTGCAAGCGATTGGCTCATCACCAGTGTCAACACTTACCAGGGTCTTAAGACTATTTTCCTGCGTCCGGCTTTCTTTCGCTGGATATTTTTTGAAAGACTGAATCACATGATCCTGGGAGGATATATGTCTGTTTTTTTGCTGCTTGGTATTTTAAGAAAAAAATCCAAATATTTTTTTCACAGCTTTTTAATTGGAATAATTCTCTATCTATTCATATTTGAAGGTGGGAACGTGCAACATGAGTATTATCAGACAATGATTTTGCCGACAATTGCAATTTTTATTGGATTAGGAATTGATTTTTTATGGTCAATCAGAAAGAATTTAATTTCACCTTTATCAATGATAATAATCACGACAATAATATTCTCAGCTTCTTTTTTCTTCTCTTATTACACTATAAGGGAATTTTACAGCGTTCCAAATGATTTAACTACAATTGCCAAAATTATAAAAACCATAACCGGTCCCACGGATAAAATTATTACTGATCGGTTAGGTGATACTACACTTCTCTACTTGGCTGACAGGAAGGGCTGGCCGGCTTATTCGGAAAATTTAGACTATCTTAAAGCAAAGGGCTATAAATATTTTATTACTGCAAGCAAAGATTTAATTTTGGAATTTAAATCGGGTAAAACACATAAAGTTGTATTTGAAAACGACCAATTCTCGATATTTTCCTTATGAAGATTCTCATGTTAACGCCCTACCTGCCTTATCCACCCGCCTCAGGTGGACAGATAAGGACTCTCAATCTGCTTAAATATCTGAGTAAAAACAACGAAATAACGCTGATTGCGCTCTATAAAAATGAAAAAGAAAAAACCTATGCAAAATATCTTGAATCGTACTGCAAAAAAATTCATCTCTGCAAAAGAGCTGAAAAACCCTGGCAAATAAAAAATATCTTTAAGTCGGTATTTTCTTTACTCCCATTCCTGATAGTAAGAAATTTTTCCGAAGAAGCAAAGCAAACTGTGGAAAAATTATTACAGAAAGAATATTACGATGTAATACATGCAGAAACTTTCTATATCATGCCTCATATTCCGGAAACAAAAATACCGATTTTTCTGCTTGAGCAAACTTTGGAATATAAAGTTTATCAGCATTTTGTTGATTCATTACCGTTTTATCTGAGATCTTTTTTTTACTTTGACATTTTAAAATTAAAATACTGGGAAAGGTATTACTGGAAAAGGGCTTTTCTTGTTGGTGCAGTTTCCGAAACTGACAGAAAACTTATTAATAGTATAGAATCCGGGATTCACCCGGTAGTCGTACCCAATGGGGCAGGTGATGAATTCATAGCATTCCAGCTTACAAAAAAAGATATGAGCAGTCCAACGGCATTATTTGTGGGTAACTTCGCCTGGTTACAGAATATTGAAGCTGCTTCTTACTTAAGCCGATTAATCCTGCCAAAACTAATAGATAACATACCTAATTTTAAGCTTGTGATTGCCGGTCAAAGGGCAAAAGAAAAATTAAAAATCAACTCAACATCTAATCTGCAAATAGTAGACATCGATACGGATGACGTGCATTTGGTTAAAAAAACTTATGAAACCGCAACAATTTTTATTGCTCCGATTTTCGGACCCGGAGGAACAAGATTGAAAATCTTAGCCGCTATGGCAACCGGCATTCCTATTATTTCAACAAACACCGGAGTATCCGGTCTTTTGGCTAAGGACAGTTATAATGTTTTAATTGCCGATACTCCTGAGGATTTTGTAATAAAAATTAAAAAAGTCCTGACGGATAGAAAACTTTATGAAAAATTAAGGACAAACTCATATAAATTAGTGAATGAAGTTTACAACTGGAAAAAAATTTCCCAGAAATTACAAATTGTCTATGAAAGCATAAAAAAACATGATACCACTCCGCAATCAAAGTAAACTTTGATAGCTACGTTAGGTATTTGATCTAGATTTTATATAAAATCTAAAATACCTAACGAAGCTGTTAATTTTAAATTTCGTTAACAGCGAAGTGGTATGAAAGTCGGAATTGACATCTCTCAAATTGTCTATGAGGGTACCGGAGTTTCACGTTTCACAAAGGGACTGGTTAATGCAATTCTGGACTTTGACCAAAAAAATGAGTGGACATTTTTCTTTTCTTCATTTCGAATAAATCTTGATCCTGTCATTGAGCAAAAAATTCTTGCAAAAGGCCATAAACTGATAAAATGGAAATTACCGCCTACATTGCTTTCATTTTTATTTAATAAATTGCATTATTTGTCAAAATTTTTAATTTTTAATTTTAAATTTTTAATTTCCTTAGATTGGTTCATTACATCCGACTGGACAGAAATACCCTTAAATATTAAAAAAGCGGCAATCGTGCATGACCTGGTATATCTCCGCTATCCGGAAACAGTCGATTCTTCAATTTTGCAAACCCAAAATAAAAGACTAAGTTGGATTAAAAAAGAATCAGATATCATCTTTGCCGATTCTCTCTCAACAAAAAGCGATCTGAATAACTTACTCAAAATTGATAGTAAAAAAATATTTGTAAATTACCCCGGCGTAGAAATAAAAAGACCATCCAAAGAACAAATTAATTTAACGTTAAAAAAATATAATCTAAACCATCCATTTATACTAACAGTAGGCAAATTAGAACCAAGAAAAAATATTAAAAGGGTAATTGAGGCTTTTTCTACATTGGGAGATAACAGTTTAGATCTTGTAATCGTTGGTCCTGAAGGCTGGGGTGAAGAAAAAAACAAATATCAAATATCAAATATCAAATATCTTGGAAAAATTAATGATCAAGAGCTCTTCTCTCTTTACTCCTCTTGCTTATTTTTTATATATCCATCTTTATGGGAAGGGTTTGGCTACCCTGTTGTTGAAGCAATGAAGCTTGGCGTTCCCGTAACCACATCAAACACTTCATCGCTTAGCGAAGTTACCAAAGGCGCAGCTTATTTGTTTAACCCTCTAAAACCAGAGGAAATATTTCATTGTATTAATTTAATGAAATCCGATGAAAAATTAAGAAAAAAACTAAGTAAAACGGGTTTAGAAAGAAGTAAAATGTTTATATGGGAAAAATATTACGATAAATTAATTCAGACTTTATATGATAATCGGAGTTGATGGAAATGAAGCAAACGTTTCTGAAAAAGTTGGCGTTTCAATTTATACACTAAAGCTACTGGAATATTTCAATAAAAAAGCTACGGATAAGCTGCAATTTATTGTCTTTCTTAAAAATAAGCCAAACACTGATCTGCCGGAAGAAAATGATTATTACAGATACTCGACTATTCAGGGAAATTTTCTTTGGTCGCAGACTTTCTTACCACTCGAACTGTATAAAAGAAAAGCGTTCGGCCAAAAGATTAATATTTTTTTCTCGCCGGCTCACTATATACCGAGATTTTGTCCGATTCCCACTGTTGTGACTATTCACGATCTGTCTTATTTTTATTATCCCGAAGAATTTCTGAAAAAAGATCTTTTTCAGCTTAAAAACTGGACAAAATACTCGGTTGAAAAGGCCAAAAAAATAATAGCCGTTTCCCAAACTACCAAAAAAGATATTGTAAAGTTTTACCATATTCCTGAAGAAAAGATTGAAGTTATTTATAACGGCGGCCCCTCCCGTCATTCTGATCCTGAGCGAGCAAAGCGAGTCGAAGGTGAA
>MGAF01000008.1:12509-16122 GCA_001789635.1 Candidatus Roizmanbacteria bacterium RIFCSPLOWO2_01_FULL_35_13
ACCGAGAAAAAATATCGACACTCTTATCGATGCATATTCTATTTTTAGAAAAAATCATCCGGAGTATAAATTAATAATTGCCGGTAAAAAAGGTTGGCTGTATGAACATATATATAAAAAAGTTGAGGAACTGGATCTTCAAAAAGAAGTCGAATTTAAAGGATATGTAACCGATAATGAACTTGCGGTTTTATACCAAAATGCTTTTTGTTTTGTTTTACCCTCTCTTTATGAGGGATTCGGAATCCCAATACTTGAAGCAATGAGTTTTGACTGTCCTGTTATCACGTCGTTCACATCCAGTTTACCTGAGGTCGGAGGAGGCGCCTGTCTTTATTTTAATCCCAAAAATCCCAAAGAACTAACAGAAAAAATGATTGAACTTAGCGAAAACAGGAAACTTAGAAGCGATTTGATCAAAAAAGGCCGGGGAAGAACAGGATTATTTTCCTGGAAAAAATGCGCCGAAGAAACATTAAATTTATTAAAAAATTATGGTACTAGTTGAAGGTAAAGTTCCCTGGATACTAACTTCAAGACGGTTATTACCTGAAAAAGGCGATCTCGGTCAATCTGCTATGAATCTTTTAGGAATTACATTTCAGGAATTAAGAAATTGGGGGGGGCTACATCTTAAATTACTAGAAATTGGTGTAGGTAGAGGATTAACATTGCAAGATTTAAAATGCTATGGCTGTCAAATCTTCGGAATAGAACCTACTTTACAGGTTGATAGCAAAGGTGAGTTAAAATCAGAATACAAAAGTAGAAAAATATCAGATCTAGTTTATCCCCTTATGGTCGAGGATCTAACTGAACACTTTAATGAAGGTACTTTTGATATTGCTTTAGCAGTCGGTCCGAATTTTCAAAATTATAGCTCAGCAGCACCTGAATTAATCGCACGAATCGTTACTGTCTTAAAAATAATTAAGATTGGAGGTTTTCTAACTTTTGAGACACAGAGACTTACCAGATTTGGTGAGGGTATTTCCATGACAAAAGGATGGCTCCAACCGCCACATAGTTTTTTTAATTTAAATAAATTTCTTACATATACCGGTATAAAATTTGAGGTCAAAGAAAGATTAGTTCCGACAACAGAATCTGCTGTTATTAGAATATTTAAGGATAAAAATGCTATAAGAAGTTTGAATACTTCACTTTCTGAAATAATTATCAATAATTATTCTTATCAGATTGATTCGAAATAATTTATGAAAATACAAAAAATTAATTACTTATTTAATAAAGATCTTTTTAATTCTTTTGCCGCTCATCCTCTTCAATCCTGGAAATGGAGTGAGCCAAAGAAAAAAACGGAGATTGGTACATTAAGAATGATAAGTGAATATCAAATTTTTGATAAGTGGCTCAATGATAGGAAAGGAAGACGTTTGTTTTCAGAAGGAATAAAGCAATACTGCAAAGTTATTACCTCCATTTCAAAAACAATTGCCATACAAAAAGAGATTAATAAGTTATTTCCAGAAGTTGAAAAAAATCTATGACAAATAACTTTCTTTTTATAGATGATAGCGGATCAAAAGATTGGGAGACACCTTATGCTGATGACTTTGTGGAAAATCCACCCATTAGAGACGTACAAAATCTTAAATTTTGGAGAGGTAACTATTTTGTACTTGCTGGTGTTCACGTCTCTATAGAAACATTAGCCTCCTTAAATCCAAAGATTAACAAATTAAAGATAGAATTTTTTGGGACCAAACATATTGAGATTAAGTCTGTCTGGCTGAGAAATCCCCAAAAACGGAAAAAACATTATCTGGATCCTTATAAGATTTCCGAAGATAAATTGTTAAATTTTACTGACAAGTGGTATGAAATATTTGAAAAGAATAAAAAAAATGTTCAACTACAGGCATTTATATTAGATAAGCGTTTTTATAAAAATCCAAGACAAAAATTTACACCTCTCCAACTGCTAGTTCAAGTGCTTTTTGATCGAATTGAACTTCACCCTTCTCGCAAGTGTACTATCGTATTTGACCAAATGGACAGTGAAATAAAATCAGTAAAACACCGTCACGGAGAAATACTTAAAATATCTAATAAAGAAATTGATTTAGGTTCATTTCAAAAAAAATATAGTCATGATCCTCCGCGATTTGAGACCTCAAAAAACTCAAATTTCTTACAGCTTGCCGATACTGTAGCTTATAATGTTTATAGACAATTTGTTGACTATGGAGATATTTGGGAAGATAAGAACGCTAAAATATTAAAAACTTATACTTTTTTTGATCGAATTACTGATAATTTTTACAACCAGAACGGAAGAATCGCAGGTTTTGGAATAGTAAAAGTCCCCAGTCCAAATAAAGTAAGCTGGGGACGAAAAACTAAATGATTCAAAAAACCCTCCGATTATGGAGGGGTTTTTGAGGTCAGTCCTCCTAAGAGTACCATCATAAACTTAGAGGATGGCTAGACATTTCTATCGACCGACCAATTTCATTATAACATGCTTGTCAAGTTTTTTCAATTTAGATTGATACAACAATATGAACACTGATTCAGCAATCAAAATTATCACTGACAGTTTTGATAAAAAACTTTTCAATGAAAAGGCAAATCATCCAATGCAGTCGTGGGAATGGGGAGAAGCCAGAAAAAAAATGGGGATTGAGGTCTTGAGGTTGCAGGATGAGAAAAACGTATTTCAACTGACTTTCCACAAAATTCCCTATACTAACTTCAAAATTGGCTATCTCCCCCGCTCAGTTTTGCCGGTAAAAGAATTATTAAAATTTCTTTTAGATTATGGTAAAAAAAATAATGTTATTTTTATAAAAATAGAGCCATATGAATTAGCGTCATTCTGGCAAGCGACGAAGGAGCGCGTCCAGAATCGTAGTTTAGAACAACGATTCCGGACAAGCCGGAATGACGAACAAATAGAAAAATCAGCACATCCTTTATTTCCAAACTGGACACAAATATTAGACTTAACTCTCTCTGAAGATGAACTTTTAAAAAACATGCACCATAAAACCCGCTACAATATTCGGTTGGCAGAAAAAAGAGGAGTTACTGTAAAAGAAATTTCTAATGATGAAGGATTCGATATCTTTGCCAAACTATATTTTGAAACAACCAAAAGACAAAAATATTTCGGCCACAATTACAATTACCATAAAATTATCTGGGAAAGCCTAAAAAATAAAATCTCTCACATTCTTATAGCTTTTTATCATGATACCCCTCTAGCCGCTTACCAACTTTTTTATTTTAAAGATACTTTTTATTATGTTTACGGTGGAACTTCAGATCAGCATAGAAATCTAATGGCTTCAAACTTACTTATGTGGGAAGCAATTAAACTGGGCAAAAAACTAGGAGCCAAAAAACTGGATATGTGGGGATCGCTTCCACCAGGATATAATCAAAATGACCCCTGGGCTGGATTTACCAGATTTAAAGTAGGTTACGGAGGCAAATTTATTGAATTTGTCGGCAGTTATGATCTCGTAATTAATTCTATTGCTTATAAATTCTATAATCTTGCTTTTAAATTAAGAGGCTTCTATAGTGAACTCAAAACGAAATAGTCAAATACGGTAGTTGAATTTTCGGCTCATAATAATTCTTT
>MGAF01000009.1 GCA_001789635.1 Candidatus Roizmanbacteria bacterium RIFCSPLOWO2_01_FULL_35_13
TGCCTTGCACCGCGCGGAAGATTGATCGTTTCAATCGTTTGAAAGGGAAGTTGCACACGCTCAACTTCCTTTCGCTTCCCGGGCCAGACAAGCTCTGTTTTATTAAGTGACTGGCTTTTATTATTTTTATCCATAAGATTCTTCTGTTAAGTTTTTATGAATTTCTCAATATCTTCTTTTCGATAACGCCTATCCCCGCGTTTGCTGATTATTATTGCTTTGAGTTTGCCGCTTCTGTCCCAGCGCCTTAGCGTTTCCGGGTTTACCCTCCTTCGTCAGGACTACGGAAGGGCAGGCGCTTAGCATTTCTGCAGCTTCTCGGATTTTTAACAGTTTTTGTATTTTTTTTGACATTAGTTTATAAAATTGCTATTATTTCCATGGATGAGTGATAAGTCCGATATAGGTTGTTTCTAGTGTTCCCATTCATCTGTTTGGCAATAGCTAGGACGAAACAAACCTATAAGGCAATCTCATCCTTTTAAATATAAACCTTCAAAAATTATTTTTTTCTCAAAGACTTCAAACCATTTAGTATTTCTTCTCTGATATTTTTGAAATATTCCCCAGCAAAACATGTCAGCGGCTTGTAAAGGTGGATTTTGCTGTGAATCCCAATGATACATATCAAGTGTAACTTTGGGGTCTAATCTGCCTTGAATTTGTGAGCGAATATAGGAATTAAATTCTTCAATTTCCGGTTTACTTTTTGACTTATCGATTACAAGTTCAACTCTGTTTGCCTTATTTTTCTCAAATGGAATTTTGTCGATAACTTGCCTTGCTATGAAGTTGTAAACGCGGGATTTTTCTTTTGTAAGTCGATCATAAACTCGCTTTTTGTTAAGAGTCATGGCGTAAATTTCAAACTTAACTTTGCTTATCTGTTTATAGAAGTATTGTTTAATCTCCAAAGTGGTATCTTTTCCTTTAAGTTCCTGGACAATTCTTCTGCGATGCTTTTTTGGATTGAGTTTTCTGCGAAGCGTTACTTTCACACCTTTGATTAACTTGCGATTATTCTCAACACCATTTACAGCAAGAATCGCTACAGTAAAGAATTTTGTAGGCTTTTTGTTTACAAAGTCAAAACCTAAATCTCCGCTTTCATCAAGATATAAATACTGCATAGGATTTTCTAATCTTTTATCAAATTAGACTTAATTATATCAGCAGGTAGTATAATCCACAGCACATTGAATGAAGATTGAGTAAAATATCAAGGTAGAATTTATTGACTCCGGACAAAAAGACCCGACTTTAGTTTTCTCCTAACCAATAATTAATATCTATCTTGTTGCCGGTTGTGATAATCCGCTCGATTATAGATTGCACAAATCTTTTCTGGGCGGGAATGTTGCCATCGTCCTTAAAAATCTCATCTAGTTTGTAAACTGCTTCTACAAAAGATTTTCTGGCTGTTTGTTGGGGTTTATACAAATCTTATCTGGGGCTTTTTGCCGAGGGCTTTTGCAAGTTTTTCCAAAGTTTTAAGACTGTAACTTCTGTAAGTTAAGGACTCGAGACGCGCGATAACTTGCTGAGTTGTTCCAGCTCTTTGGGCAAGTTGGGCCTGCGTGAGGTTTTTCTCCTTTCGGGCTTGAATGATCGCAAAAGCCGTATCAAGATAGGGATCACCTGTTGGCTTTCCCCAAATTTTTTGGAAGTTTGGGTCTTTAAGCTCATTAGCCAGAGCAGTATCAAGATTGGTAAACTTGAGTCTTTTGATAATTTGATCAATGTTTTTTCTAGATTTTCTTCGATCCATATTTTTCTCCTTTTATAATCTGCTTTTGAAAATCTTCTCTGTAAACTTCGGCTCTTTTAATTTCTGCCTCTAGGACTCTGCTCGTCTTTTTAGTAAAACCATGGGTTATTACTATATAATCTCTTTCAAAAAAGAAGTAGAGGGTTCTGTATTGATTGGAACCATGCTTTATTCTTAGTTCGTATATTTTATTTTTTAATAAATCTGCGTATGGTCTTTTTAAACTTGGTCCAAGATTCTCAAGTAGCGTTAAAAGTTTGTAAAATTTTACCCTTACCTTTATATCTAATGTCTTAAGATACTTGGAAACAGGTTCTTCGCCTCTGGAAGTCCTGTAAAAGATTAATTTATACATTTAAATAATACATCAATTTTGATGTAATGTCAATTCTCTACCTGTGGCCGATATTGAAGAGCTTCTGCAATCCTTCGATTTTTACTCAGGATCTCGAGGCACTTAATTATCTATCGATGGCCTATATTGAAGTGCCTCTGCGACATGATTGGATTTGATTTTATCGGATCCTTCAAGATCGGCAATTGTTCTGGCGATTTTGATTACTCTATGAAAGGCTCTAGCTGAAAGATTCAATTTAGAGATTGCTTGTTTGAGAAGTAATACAGATGCTTCATCTAAATTACAAAAAGCCTTGAGTTGTTTGTTATTCATCTCGGCATTGGAAGTTATTTTTAATCCTCTAAACCTTTTAAGTTGAATGTCTCGGGCTTTTTGGGCTCGCTTTTGAATAGTCGACGATGATTCTGACTGATGCTTACCTGTCAACTTACCTGCTGGAATAGCCGGGACACTAACGTGCATGTCAATTCTGTCCAAAATTGGCCCGGAAATTCTCTTTTGATATTTGGTGATCGTTCCGGGCATACAAGTACAACTTCTGGTCTCATCCCCAAAAAACCCGCATGGACAGGGGTTTGAAGCCGCAATTAGGGTAAAACGGGAGGGAAACTTGACAGAACCGGCGGCCCGCGAGACAACAATAAACCCATCTTCCATTGGTTGACGAAGAGCTTCCAAAACATGCCTGGGAAATTCCGGGAATTCATCTAAAAATAGAACTCCGCGGTGTGCCAGTGAAATTTCACCGGGCCTCGGAATATTGCCGCCGCCAATTAACCCAATATTACTGGTGGTGTGATGAGGACTTCTAATTGGTCTTGACGTAATAATTGGATTATTTTGAGAAAGAAGATTTGCAACCGAATAGATCTTTGTAACCTCCAAACTTTCCTCAAAAGTTAACTTAGGTAAAATTGTGGCAAATGATCTGGCCATCAAGGTCTTACCGGCACCGGGCGGCCCTTTCATCAGTAGGTTGTGGCCACCGGCTGCGGCAATTTCGAGTGCACGCTTAGCGCTTTCCTGGCCACGGATGTTTTCAAAATCGTATTCGCTTTCGGTGATACCTTCAAATTTTTGCTTTTGATGCTTGGCAGGCAAAATTTGCTTTTGCTTTGGCATAGGGGCAGTCGCAAAATGGTCGAAAAGCTGACGCAATGTTTTGACCGGATAGATGGTTAATTTGTCAACGACTGCCGCCTCGCTAACATTATCCACAGGTACAAAAAGGTTCTTGAAATTTTTTTCGCGTGCCATAATGGCGCACGGTAAAACTCCCCAAATTCTTCGCAGAGACCCATCTAGTGAAAGTTCGCCGAGAAAAATTGAATCGTTTGCATCCGTTTTTAATTGTTCAGATGCGATTAAAATTCCCAAAGCAATCGGCAGGTCGTAGGCTGGGCCTTCTTTGGGAAGATCAGCCGGAGCAAGGTTGACAGTTATTCGCTTTGGCGGAAGATCGGCCCCGGTATTTCTTAGGGCTGCCCTTACTCTTTCCTTTGATTCTTCGATTGCTTTGTCGCCAAGACCGACAATTGTAAAAGAAGGCAGGCCTTGAGCGGCTATGTCAACTTCAACCGTAATCGGGACAGCATCAAGCCCGACAACTGCAGCAGATGTAATTTTGGCAAGCATGAGATAAGTTTAAATTATTTCTATGAAATATCAAGAGGCGTTACAGCTTGACAAGTCATACTCTAGCAACTATGATAGTTACTATAGTTGAGGAGGAAATATGTTGCAGTCAATTACAATGCTTGATCTAAGAAAAAAAATTGGTGAGATTGTTGACCAATCATTTTATCGAAAAGAACGCTTCTTGATCAAACGGAAAGATAAACCGGTTGCTGTTTTAGTACCCATTGAAGATTACGAATTGTTCATTGGTGATGAAAAGGATATCGAAATTTATTCAGATCGTCGAATTCGCCAGTTTCTAAAAGAAGATAAGTTAACAAAAAAGCAAAAAGCCGCCGTCCAAAAACTTCTTGAAAAGTAAATGATCTCCGTTTTTCTTGATGCTAATGTTTACTACTCAGCATCTCGTTCACCTGGCGGTGGCTCAGCAGAACTTTGTAGAATTATTAAAACATACAAGATAAAAATTTACGCGACAAGTTTAGTCATTTTAGAAGCTGAGCGGAATATTCGCCAGAAAGAACCACTTGCTACTCGCCTTAATTTCTATAGTTCAATTTCGGATCTAAAACCCAAAATCATCAGTATTGATTTGATGAAGGCTGAAGAAAACTTTCTGAAAATAATCAATAGAAAGGATGCCTATGTCTTGGAAGGAGCAAGACGCGCTAAGGCAGATTTCCTGGTGACTTTGGATAAAAAAGATTTCCTTACGGAAAAAGTAAAAAGAATAAAATTGCCATTTGAAATTTTAACTCCAGGACAGTTAATTCTTAGGCTACGAGAAATCTTCATTTAATTTATCCCAAAACCTTAAAAAGCTCGTGCTAGGCAGCGGGCCAAGTCAGACTTGGAACATTAGACGTCCCTGGGCGGGCAGTAGCTATATTTTACAATAAAATTTCTTATGAAAATAATCGAAAGTAACTCATCAATAATATAAAGAGCAAGCTGTGACTATGTAAGATTTTAGGAACTATTTAAGAGGCCAATACTTATAGAATTTGAGGTAGAAATCAGCGGTCCAAGGGTGTTCCACAATTAATCGTATTTCAAAAAGCCTAAGTACTGCAAAAAAATCCTTGATCTCTGAGATAGTGCTTTCAGGCCCCGTAAATATTTCCTCAAATTCTTTAAACACATCCTTCGCATATTCTGAAGCGGGTTCGGAAATAACTTTGTTTTCCATATATTTAATAATCTTGTCAAATTCTCCCTTATCTAGCCAGACCCCTTTGCAGACATCGCACTTTTCAATCATAACTTTCGAGTCCATGTATTCAAGGGAGGTCATTTTTGCTGAGTCTTTGGGGCACTTTTTAGGACTAGGACGAGCCTTATATTTATTAGCATTATCATCAAAAAGGTCAAAATCCAACCATCTTAAATCGTCATCAGTGCTATCTTTTGCAATTCTCAACTCATCCCTATTAAACCATTTGCCTCCGCATTTTGGGCATTCATCTATTCGAACACCTTTTAAACTTGCAGCTTTTAAATTATGTTGGTCTTTCGGACACTTCAACATAGGAAAATAGACTACTTAATTATAAAACTAATTTAAGTCGGTCTACAATCAACTTAAATCTCTTTGGTTCTGTTTTTATAATATAAAAGCGCGCTGGCTATAATTATGAAGGACATATACTGACTTAAAACTACTATTATTAACAACCCTAAATCACCCTGAACAGAAATAGGAATTTTAAAAGTAGGCGGAAATAGACTAGATAGGGAATAAAAAATTGCATGTATTAAGAATATAATCAAAACAAAGTTCAGATTCTTGAAACTAAAAATAACGCTTCTTTTTGCCGAGCCAAAGAACCCTCTATTTTCTAAAGAGAAGTAAATTGAAGTAAATACAAATAAAGAGAATAAACCTGTCAAGCTAATCATTATTGGATTCCACCTCAGAAGCTTTTGTATCAGATTTTGTATAGCTGTTGTTATTTGGCTTGGATCACTACCTGTTTTGGCTACATTAAGTGCTGCAATAAGGAGAACCAACAACGCCAAAATACCAAACAGGATGGATAATATTATTCCAGGAATGATTAATCGCTTCGCATTATGGAGGACTACAATTGACAAGTTGCGATAATTTGTTGCTCTGTTCTGCTGTTTATCCACAAGAAATAACGGAATTGACATCCAAAATGAGAACTGTATTAAAAATAGAGGAATAGTTACAAATTGTGATATTTTACCTACAATTGATTGTCCTAAAAAGGAAGGTATAAAAGCAATAAGTGTCAGTAAAAGTGAAATAAAGTAAATATCGAGGATTCTGTTAGCAAGAGAGAATCCATTTAAAAAATAATTCCTAATCATTTCGCTAATTTTAGTATTGCAAAATTAAACAAAAATCACAAACTCAAACGGAATTATTGGTAAGCTACCCCCACCTTTGTAAGATGAGGCAGCCCGACAGCGCACTATTTACTTCGACAGTTATAGGAACCGCATTCAGACCAACAACAGCGGCAGAAGTAATTTTTGCAAGCATAAATCAATATTAATTTAAATCTTGGATTTTCGCCAACCTGCGCTTTGGGCATCTTGCTCCGTGCAAAACCATCTTTCACCGCGCGATGTGTCAATGACTGTTTTATCATAATATTTTTGGCCGGGCATGTGATAAATCTTTTCGCCGGACGAGGAGATGTTGCCTTTGATAAGACAGCCAGATGTTGGACTTGATTGCGATGAACTAGGCTCTGATGATCGGCCACTGATCTTGCCCAAGCATTGACCCCACAATCCGAGATTGTTAACTCTTGCTTCTTGCTCGGCCTTTTGAAACTGATCTTGATACTTAACATCGGGTGGATAAGAAGAGGCATGGGCAAAACCCTCTTTTACCAATAGTTCATTGACAAAAATAACTTGTCCTGAGCTTGTCGAAGGATCGAAATAAACATACCTTAGCAATCTACCGTATTTATCAGTTTCTGAAACGTCTTTTTCAAGACTGACCGTTTTGCCTTCGACCAATTCCCTATTTTTGGCTGCAGCTTCTTGACCAAAGCATTGAACCGCTTTTCTTGGGTCAACGGTTTCCGGGGTGTCGATGCCGATGTAGCGAATCTTTTGACCATTTTCCCCTCCAGAGGCGGGTCCGTCTGTGGCGGAGATTTCGATAGTATCGCCATCGATTACTCTTACAACTTTGGCGGTTTCTCTATCTTTTGTAATTAATGGGTTTCTCAAGTCTGGTTGCTGATCAACCGTTGCCGTACCGCTGACTTGGTTTTCTAAACTTTGCTTACTCTGGTTAATAGGAATGTTTTCGGGTTTTGAGGAAAGAAAAAAACTTAGCGTTAAACCGGTTAAAAGTATTAAAATGCCCATAAGAATAAATAATATTTTATTTTTATTCATAATATTGATAAATTTTACGTTTACTTTTAGCTTTAGACAACTTTTTGACTACTCGTGATAGAATAACACGGCATGAAAGACAAGCGGAAAATTTTGACAGCTATCACTGTTGCCGCGATCTTGGTACTTGCTTTGGCAAGTTTAGTTATATTCAATAAAAAAGGCGGCAAGAATCTGGTTTCTTGGGGCTCCAAAAATAAAAATATCTCTAGTTCATCTCAAAATGCTAGTGAGGAACAATCTGCTGAAAAAGTTCCACAAACCATTTCGCAAGATTCCGTGCTACCATCGAATTTGCCTCCGGGAGTAAGTAGCGGCAATCTACAATCGGTTACTGGTAAACAAGGGGGTGCAACTGTATTTGCAGTCGCTGACGGCAATAATTTTTCTTTAGTACTAGAAGCTAAATTACCAGATGCGCCAGTCGGGCAAAATTATACTGCTTGGCTTGCTAATGATTCTTCATCCGCTGACCTTACAATGCTTGGAAAACTGGAAAAGAAGGACCACCTGTATATTCTTTCTTTTAATAAAGCCGGCGACTTTTCTGCCTATAAAATAGTAATCGTAACTTTAGAAACAAAAGATGATAACAGCCCAGAAGCTCGGGTTTTAGAAGGAAAAATTTGACAGTTATAGTATAATTTATAGGTCTTAATTTAGCCGTTTAAAAGCAGAGGTTTTATGAAGGATGGATCCTTTTTAAACTGGCTGCCCAAACACTCTTCAATTCGAAGAAGGTTCTTCTTCGGTCTATCTAGATTTATTTCAATTTGCCTGCTGATATTAGCTTTAAATCTGACTTTACCCACTACCATCAATAAAGTTTTTGGACAAACCCCCCAAACTATGATGTTCTTTGGAAGTCCAGGTAGCTCATGGCCTGCAACTACTATAGTTGGCGTTCAAAATGGACCAATTGTAACAAGGGAAATAAGGGTATCTGATGTAACAGATGCCAACGGTTTAGCGGCTTTTATGTTTAAAGTCAAATACGACAAAACCCTTGTTTCTATTCAAGACAATGACAATAACGGTATTGCCGATGAAGGCCAAGTTACACCGGGTGGTTTCTTGGCAAGTACCGGCAAACAAACTGCCTGCAGCAATCCCTACCTTGACCCTGATCAAACCAATGTCAACAACAAAAAACTAGCCTATGTCTGTGTGACCTTAGGTCCAACACCGGATGCACCAACTGGCACTGGTAACTTGGCTACAATCAAATTCAAACCAGGTTCTAATCTTGGTATGTTTCCTTTAACTTTAGAATCAACACAGCTTGCCAATAATTCAGAAAACCCTAATTTAATTCCACATATAATCATAAATGCCTCATTTAGAGTTGCCAGATGTGCTGATTTTACAGGTGATCATAAAGTCAGGATGGCTGATGTCTCCAAGGTAGTTGAGAACTATGGTACCTCTAATGCCCTGTATGATCTTGACGAGAACGGCATTGTTCTTTCTCCTGATATTACAATTGCAGTTTACCAATATGGAATAACATGTTAAATAAAACCATAAAAGTTAAAGCATTAGAGTTTGGCAAATTGGCAAAATATTTGTTAATAATTGGTATTGTTGCTTTTGGCTTGATATATTTACTTATCGACAATACCAAAACTTCTCAAGCTGCAACCGACCAAACGATTACCGACCAAAATGCTGATGGAATCATAAACCTTGTTGATGCCAGAATTTTAGCCCCACCTGCTACAACCAATTGTCCGGTATGCGTTGATGTAAATTCCGATAGAACAATTAATCAGAAAGATTTTGATTTAGTTCAAAGTTATATTGACCAAAACGCCAAGCTTTTAGAAGCTGGTGCACCCGAAGCAAGTTATAAACCAAGATTTGATATTAATGCCGACGGCAAAATTGACACAGATGATATGGTAATTATCAAAAACTATTTTGGGCAAGTAGCCCAAGAGCCGGTCTTTGGGCTTGGCAATCCACAAGAGTTAACATTTGGTTTTATGGCAAATGACATACTTATCAAGTTTAAGCCCGGTACAACAGATTCACAAAAACAGACTATTTTTACAAAATACAATCTCAGCAAGAAAAGAAGTTTTGACCAAATTAATACAACAAATCTTGCAACACCAGATGTTAACGTTGAGAACTTGCAAAAACAACTGGCTCAAGAACCAGTTGTCCAATCTACAACAAAAAACTATCTTGGTGAATGGGCAACCGATGATCCATACTGGGATGACCAGTGGGGTCACCAGAAAATTAGAATTGAACAAACTTGGTATACGGAAACACAAGGCCGAACACCAAATAAGGTCAGAGTGGCAGTAATTGATACGGGTGCTGATTATAGCCATTATGATCTAGGTCAAAATCTTTCCCAGACCTTGCGACGCAATGTTGAAATAGACCCTAGTTGGGGTTTTGAACAACAAGATGTTACAGATGAGAACGGCCATGGTACATTTATGGCAGGAATTATTGGAGCAACTGCTAACAACGGTCAAGGCATTGCTGGACTAAACTGGAATGTTGAGATTATTCCAATCAAGATACCTACCAATGTATATGGACAACCTATTCTATCTTGGATCTATGTGGCTTTAGAGTGGACAGCAATGAACCATGAGGATATTGATGTTGTCAATATGTCTTTTGGTTTTCCTGATCGTACAAGTGATGAGAATATGGATTATTATTTAAACGCCTTGGACAGCTTTGGAGTTATTCTTGTTGCTGCTGCTGGTAATTTGGGTAGAGATGATAGTGAGTATCCTGCCAACCACCCAAAAGTTGTCTCTGTTGGCGCCACACTTGCGAATGATCTTCTTTGTCCAGATTCTAGCGGTAGAACGAGTGCTGATATTTTTGCTCCAGGCGATTATATTTTTAGCACAGTACCAATTGAGTTGGATTGGATCGGACCCCAAGATGGGGTGGCGTACTATGGCTGTGGCACATCTGCGGCAGCAGCTTATGTTTCCGGTGTGGCAGCACTTTGCAGGGTAGTTGCGCCGGTTTCACCTAGTCGTGATGATCTTAAATGCAACAAGTTTGAACACAATGGCTTCGGAAGAATTGATGCCTGGGCTTCAGTTTGGTATAAAAACTGCTCTAGATTTGATTTTAATGGCAATGGTGAAATCGGAGTGATAGATGCCCGACGACTTGCTCGCGCCTATAACACTTCTTCTGGGGATCCGTTATATAACGTACTTTACGATATTGCACCAGTTGGTACTGACGGCCAAATTAGCATTGCTGACGCTCTATTAATTCTGAATCGTCAAGGTTTTACCTGCCAGTAAGGAAAAAACACATGAGTATTGAGAACGAGTACCATTTAACCGAGGAGACAGGTCGACAGACAGAGCAATATACAAGAATAAAGTGGGGCCGCCTTGCCTTAGTCTCTCCTCTTTTGTTTACCGTCTTAATTGCTGCTTGTGCCAGAGGAACTACTTCCCAAATCGAAACCACTCCAACTCCAATTCCGGTTGAAGATGCTGATCTTAACGATGACGGAATAGTTGATGTTTTAGATGCCAGAATCAAACTGGGAGATTTGCCTGTCTTTGTTGATTTTAACAATGATCTTACAATTGACGAAAAAGACGTCGAGCTTGTTGCAATGAGAGTTGGTACAAAACCAAATGCACCTCTATATGATGTTGATGGGCAAGATGGTATTACCTGTCGCGATGTAGCAATTGCTGAAAGCCTTAAAGGCGAAACTGTTGAAACAGATCCTAATCTCCGGCGTTTGCGTGACGAGGCCTATTATGCTAACCGAATGGTCATCCATTTTGGGCAAGATACTCTCCAAGAGAAAATTGATGAATTAATGGAACAAAGGCAATACGAGATATTAGACCAACAGCCTCTTACCCTATTGGAGAAAATACAGGTTATTGCAGAAATTCCACAAGAAGTCTTGAGAGAAAGCAATCTTGATAAGGAAATTGAGGAAGTTTCTAGGCAAGATGGTGTGGCGTCTGCTAAGAAGAACTGGGTGGGAGCCGGCGGAGGCGATATTATTGGTGAAGCCCAACCTTGCCCTTAAGTCAGCACCCTCAATCGACATCACCTATTGTCAATAACAAGGCAGAGTACTTAAAATAAAGGAGGGGGTCCTATGCGCCAAAGTGATCTAGTTATAACTCTGGTTATCGCCTATTTAATTGCGATTTTTGCCCTGCCGACACTGATGAACACCGGCTATTTGCTAAAGATCCCATTCGTTTATCTAATCCTTTACATTGTTTTCCCCTTGATCACCATTTTGGGTATGTATATAGCCAATTTAATCGCCAAAAAAATGGCCATCTTATGGCAGGTTGCTAAGTTTGCTCTTGTGGGAGTTTTAAATACGGCAATTGATTTTGGAGTATTAAATTTTTTGATATTTTTGACAAATTACACTCAAGGTACTGGTATAGGACTTATAAATGTTCCCTCCTTTTCACTGGCAATACTTAACAGTTATATTTGGAATCGAAAATGGGTTTTTGAAAAAGCCCGTGAAGGTAACTTTTTCACCTTTGTGGCAGTTACCGTTATCGGACTTCTTATTAACACTTCTGTAGTTGTCGCAGTTACAACATTTATCCCTCCAGCTTTTAATCTTTCTCCCACTGTCTGGGCAAATGTTGCCAAAGTCTTTGCCACAGTTTTTTCAATGATTTGGAATTTTACAGGCTATAAACTCATCGTCTTTCGATGATGATCTTGCGCTCCTCAGCCACTGCGCAGCTTGCGGGGCTAAAGTTGATTGTCTTTAAAAAGTAAGATATTCTTTAACCTTTTGGAGTGCTTTGGCACGGTAAGAAATTTTGTTTTTGAGAGAAGGCGGCATTTCACCAAGTGTTTGATCATATCCTTTGGGAATAAATACTTTGTCAAAACCAAAACCGTGCTCTCCTCTATCTTTTGCTGACAGGCTGCCAGAAACTATTCCCTTAAAAATCTTTAAATTTTTGCCGTCATAAATAGCCACCGCGGCAGTTACTTTAGTGGTAGTGTCATGATCTTTTGCTAAAGCAA
>MGAF01000010.1:0-8242 GCA_001789635.1 Candidatus Roizmanbacteria bacterium RIFCSPLOWO2_01_FULL_35_13
CTTGTAGAGAAAATTTCCAGCAATAAAAATTCCAGCAAATTGAACTAGAACGATAATGCGATGTTGGTGAAACTCGGAAAAGCCAGGAATCAGATTCATTACCCCACCAAAAGTCGCCCTGCCTAAAAACAAAATAAAATAAAAAATAAATAGAAGACAAAAATATCTGATAAGTTTGCTTCCTTTGATTAGACCGGCAGATAAGCCAAAAATAACAGCGTAGGTTATTATCGGCAGTCTGCCAAAATCAAACAAATCTCCGTTCAGAAACCAGATAACAATCTGCTTTATCCCCCACGAATCAAACTTCCAGACCGGATCCCAGACAGAATAATTACGATACTGACCTTGAGTAAAAAAAGGAATTATGAAATAGGAAAGGGAGAATAAGGTTAAAGAAATAAATTTTGCCGTTCTAATAAACCTTCCTTTGCTGTCATTCTGGGGAGTCCCGCCAATGGCGGGACGACTCCAGAATCGTTGTTTAAAAATAACTACGATTCCGGCCAAGCCGGAATGACTAAAGTTAAACCGAAACAAATTTGGGATGACAGAAACAAACCAATATAACGGATATCCTAATAACGCTAAACTAAATATCCCGAAATGGCTCGAAGCAACCAGAAAGTTAAAGAAAATGGCTTTACCCAAATTCCTTTCCTTGCCCGCCGTAGCTTCATGCGAAGGCGGGTCAAAATAATTAATCGTGTAAGCAAAAGCTACAGGCAAAAAAAATACCGCCATCAATTGTGCTGAAAGTCCCCACCCCCGCCACATGTAACTGGTCACATCAATCCCATACAGCCCATCAGTAAATATCGCCTGGCTAAACAGGCTAACAAGCAAACTGGGTAACAAGCTAACTCCTAATATCCTTGCACCCAAGTAAAACATCACCGGCATTAATATCAGCATTATAGTTCGTATAAATACGAACATTTTATATTCTCCAATTGGACTAATTAGACCAATAAGACTTATCACCCCTTGTGGTAGATGTGCATAATAACTGGAAAGGGCAAATCCTTCTGCCCATCTCTCCTGCCAACTGTCCAAAAGATAAAACGGTGATAATTTTCCGGCAAAAACCTGTTTCCAGATATTTCTCGCCTCATCAATCAGCGCATACTGAAAGATATTGTCATTCGGATCAACCAAAACCTTAAATTCAGCTTTATAAAGGTAAAAATTAAATCCGACAATGAACAATAAACCAATAAAAATAAGAATTTTTTTCCAACCCATTCTCAAATTAAATCATTTCTTACGCCTCTTGACAAGAAGAAGAAGAAGAAGTAAAATAGCAAAATAATTATGAATTTAGAAATATCAACTCGTCTTGCAGAAATAAGAAAAGGTCTCAGTAAAAAACCTGTATTTCTTGCTACATATCCTTCTTTCTACGAAGGTGTAGCTGATTCTTCTTTTAATCAAAATCAGCTTATTAATGGAAAAGGGCCTGAACTTGTATACATGGGTAAAGATAAAGCAGGTACTGCGCTAGGTATTAAAAAAGATGTTCTAAAAGGAATAATTAAAAAGGGTCTATGGATTAAACTACCGGATAGTAATAAAAATATTTATTGGGATATTACGGGAAGTACTTTCGTTAGGAACGATTATGAAGTTGTGTCAAGAGATGCCACTGTTGAAAAAGTCTACTATAATGGAGCTGTACTTTACTTAAAAGTCAAAAATGAACAAATAAAAGTAAGTAATATCGGCTTCGGTTACGACGCAGGCGCACACACTTTTCATAATATTCCTAGTACAGCTGAATTTAGAACTCAAGGAGGGGAATTTGGAAAGTTAAACCCCAAAATAATCGCCGAAATACTTTCACAATATTCTTGGTATTAATCTTCTACTTAAAAAACGCAATATACATCAGAAGAAAGCCTATCATCAAAATTCCGAAAGCAATTGCGATTTTAACATTTAAATCTGCTAAATCAACCTGTATGTTCTTCATGTTATTTTAGTTTTAGTGAAACTCCTAACCCAAATGAAAATATAGCAAATCCGATATTCATAATCAATAACCAAATATTGACTTTTTTGGAAACTTTGGAAAAAGCTGGAAAAATAAAAGCTGCGCCAAACCAGCCAGCAGAAACATTTATCAGCCAATCCGAAAGTGAAATAATAAATGCTTGATTAAGTTTCATAGATTATCTGATAATATTTGGGTTTAGCCAGTCGGCGTGGGAACCAAAATTAGTCTCTCCGGCTTTTGTAATCTTTAGAGTTAAATAATTTACACCTTTAACATCAATGCTTGTTGTCCCAGGTTTATCAAACCTGCCCTTAACACCTGACTTAAACAGTTCTCTTCCGTCTCCAACTAAGGAAAAATATACTTTTGCATTTTGATCCGATTCGGTGTCTATACCGAAATCTGTAGTAAATTTGCTGAATTTTCGGCCCAAATGATAAGTTATTTCAGAATCTGCATGCGAACCTATGCCTTTATCATAAAAATAGTAGTTAACCGAAAGTCTGTTCCAATACTTCACTCCCCTGGCTGATTCAACAGACTTATTATAAACAGGCTCTAAATAATCCTGCCTGTAACTTACAGGTTTTAAATTGGTTAATAAAACAGGTTTTCCCAATAAGTAATTAATGTTTTTTATTGCTAACAAGCCAACCAGCAAACCAGCAAACAAGGTAACAACTATAAAGTTCTTCCTGACTATTTCCCTAAAATACCACGCGACAAACACAATAAATAGTATTATCTGGATAATCGAAATCCACCAGGACAAACCCAAAGTTTGCTCTCTAGTAAATGCCGGAATAACCTGGTCCGGATAATTCCAACCCATAGACAAATACATGTTGAGAAAGAAGAAAAGGGAAAATAACCAATATCCAATTACCAATATCCAATTAATTTGAAATTTGAAATTTGAAATTTGCTTAGAAATTAGAAATTGGAAATTAGAAATTGATCCAGACTTACTTATATAGTTTTGATTAAAATAAAACAAAAATAATATTGGTAGCAAACCTGTAAGGGGGAATAGATATCTTTCATGGCTTTGCGTCAATAGGTGAAAAAAGGCAAAAACGGCTAAACAGCAGGCAAGAATAAAATTCCTGAATAGTTGTTCCTTTTTCGAAAACAAAACCGTAACCGAACTGATAAAGTAGGCAAAAACAAACAAATAAAATCCGAACTGTTTGGCAGAAATAATTCCGATAAAAAGATGCTTGTCATTCATCTGCATTCCTTTTAAGCCCGATAAAATCCACCAGATATTGAAAGAATTAAGCGAAAACCAGGGGAACCAATCCGAATTAATTGTTAACAACCAATATAACTTCTCCATCTGCCTGCCCAAAACAAAAGGGGAAACCACAACTAAAAAGGTGATAAAGGCAAAAGCCAGATTAATAATCATCTCCTTGAAGGAAAATTTTTTGAAGATATACATAAAGAATAGTGGAATAAAAATAATTCCCTGGAACTTCATCAGACAGGAAATAATAAATATCACAGTTGCCCATCTTGGCCTATTAACAAATAACAGATAACAGCTCATCAGAAAGAAAGCGAAACCTAATTGATCAACCTGTCCCCAGACAACACCGTCATAGATAACAGCGGGATTAAGAAAATATAAAAGAGCCAATACCTTTCCAATGTCTCCCGTCATTCTGGTAACCCTGAGCCTGTCGAAGGGGCGTCCAGAATCGTTGTTTTTAGATTCTGGAGTCGTCCCGCTTTTGGCGGGACTCCCCAGAATGACTTTTGCAATTTTTATAATCAACCAAACCACCAATAAATCTGCGGCGATTGTGATTAATTTAATCAAAAAAAGATAGAACATATTATTATCAGCCCAATACTCGTTAATATCATAAGGATTTTTAAAAAGTGCATAGACTTTATTGATAGCCCAAAGAACGTAAGCAAAACCCGGAGGATAGTTATAGTTAGTATTATTTACAAGCCAGAGAATTCCTTTATCGGCGACAGCCAAACCCCAACCCTTCCAAAAAGCAACATCAGCCTTAAAACCAGGAATCGGCACCAACAATAGACGGATAATTATTCCGGATAGGAGAAATAAATAAAACATGCTATGAAGTTGATTTTAACGAAGATTCCCGCGGATTTCTAATCTATTTTTTGTAATTATCCAGGCTGTTCAAAAGTCTGGTAAATACTGCCTGACCTTCGGCAGGAAAGACATTGTTTACGTGAATAATCTTGTCAGGTTGACCCGGAATAGTAAAAAAATAATTATTCACGCCGACTACGTCATCCTGATTGACAAATTTGACTCTCCAACCTGTCAATCCTTTATCTGTCTTGTATGTTTCCACTTCTTCCAGTCCTTTAAGACCGTCAAAGAATGTATAATAGTCATTAACAAAATCCTCCTGTTTCCCTTTATATTTTGCATCGTAATTTGAAATAGTTTCAACAAGGACCATTAAATTAAACTGTGCCGGAACATCGGCTACATCAAAAGTTACCGTATCATTAGGATCTCCGGGAAAAATAAGCGGAACCATTGAAGATGGATATTTAAAAGCATATTGTTCCTTAGGACTGATAAAATCAACCCAGTCGGAAGATGCTGCTAATTTAGCATAATCATAATCTGGCCTTTTAGCTTGTGGAGCGCCGGTCGGCTCTTCACCAGTGTAATTCAATCCGGCTGGAAAAACAACTTCGCCCTTACCTTTTTTACTGACCCACCAATACAAACCTCCGACAACAACCAGGAATAAAACCAAAACTCCAATGCTCATCGCGGACAATGCTCCTTTATTCTCTTCTTTTTTTTCTTCTGTCATATAAAAAATTAATTAATTAAAACTTTTGAACAGTTAAAATCATAAAGAATTTTTTTATCCTTGTCAACATATATTTACTTTCTTTTCCAAATACGCTTATCAGAATCATCCCTTTGGTAATTATTTTGAATATATTGCTGACTGTCCAAATCAAGAAATGAGAAATATTCATCACTCAGACCAACCAACATCGGAAGTTTATTTTTTTCAATAACTTTATATACCGACGCATATCGCTCACGCATGTATGGAGCAAAAGTACTTCCCCATAAGATGGGATAGATTGGTTTCCGGAACGGAATATTCGGAAAAGCCGGGGAATCTTCCGGGACCAGCTTCCAGAACTCATTCATCTCTTTGACAATTGGGTCATCCGTCATTTTTGACCGGGCAATATTACCCTGAATGCTGGCCCTATAGATTAAAACAAAAAATATCAACAATACTGCTGTTACGGCTTTTTGCAGAAGTTTTGATTCATTAAATTGAGAGATCAGATGGACTGCAAAATAAGCTGTGAATAGAGAATAAAGCCAGTTTAAGGGAATATAATACTGGATAAAAACGGAATTAATAAAAAGCATGCTGAACCACTGGAGAAATAAAGAAGTAAATAAAATTATCTTCATTAAACTTTGATCACCCTCAGGGTGTGCAAGTTGACTTTTCGTCACACCCTGAGGGTACAGGGTACTGTATCCACCGGCAAAAGCCAAGACAGGCAATAACCAGGCATAAATCCAGTTCATCGACTTACCATCTATACCAAAAATTACAGGATTTTGAAAATAAAAATAACCTAACCATGTAGCATTCGGAATTGAGTTGTTGAGTGTTATCGGATCAATAAATAAACCCTGGAACATCTCCGGTAAATAACCCGCAAATAAAAAATATCCAAGAAATATAAAAAAAGTCAGGCAGAAACCATTTGTAAACGTTAATAATTGACGGAATAATTTATTTCTGAAAATATAAATAATAAATACGATTCCAAATGCTGTTAAACTCGGGAGAATCTTCAGATTCATCAAAAATGTCAAAGCATACAAAATTCCTGAGAGGAAATAAAGTTTTTTACTTTTTGCATTCTGATACGCATAAGAAAATATAAGAAGAAATAAAGCATAAAAAACCATCATCAGATTTTCAGGTCTAATCTGCATACCAACGAACACTACAAAAGGATCCATCAAAAATAAGGGGACAAAGAGTAAGGCAACTTTTTTTTCAAACACTCTTTTCACGAGCAAAAACCACAAAAATATCTGAAGTAAATATAATAATATCATCATAATTCGCGAAGCAGTAATTGCTTTTAAAGTGGCACCGAAAATTATAAAAACAGGCATCAAATATAACTGTAAGAAGGGTGAATAAGTAGAATAAAAATCAGCATAAGGCCTGAATCCTTTTAGCATTAAATAAACCAAATTAGAGTGATAAACTTCATCAGCATTTAATCTATAGAAATACCCTGATAAAACTGCCGATCGCAATAGAATGACAAGAGCTAAAAGATAAACTACGGCAAAGATGAATATTAAAACTTTTTTGTCTTTTAAAAAAGAAGTCATAGGTTATGTATAAGAAAAACAAAATAAAAAAACAAGTTATAATAAAATAAGTTATAATTTTTTAAAAGAAAAAATGAATTCAAGATTTTATTCCAAACCTTTAAATAATACTTTTTTTCTAGGTCTTGAGATACTAATTACTATATATGGTTTATTTTTGTTTTATGTGGCTTGGATCATTCTATCTTTCCGCTGGTTTAGTAGCCAACCTGACTACGTAACTGGATTTATTTTTTGCTTACTAGCTATATTTTATCTGGGCTTTGCAGTTTGGTCAGCAAAAACAAGGAGGAAAACTAAATTATCGAATCGACATGCCTACTTACTTGTGCTTTTAGCCTGTTCTCCTATTATTTGGCTTATATTAACTGGTCTCGCATCTCTTTAGGTAATGCGTTACAAATTTCTACTTCAATTTCTTTAAAAATTTTGCAGGAGAACCTATGACTACAGTATTTTTTGCTACATTTTTAGTAACTACGGCTCCGGCTCCTACCACTGCTCCCTGAGAAATAGTAACTCCGGGTAAAATTATTGCTCCTGCTCCAATAAACGAGCCTTTTTCTATCTTTACTTTTTTAAATATGCGCGGATAATTTTCCTGAAGCGGATGATCTTTATATCCAACATTAGTATGAGTCAGAATTAGGGCCCTATTGGAAATAGTCACGTGGTCTTCTATTATGATTTTGTCTGCCAGATCCAGCATAACCTCATCTCCTAAAAAACAATAATTTCCTATTTCCAGATTAGAAAAACCATGATGATATTGGTTAAAAAAACGGACTTTATGAATTACCACATCATTGCCAATCTTAGCTCCGGCTAATCTGAGAAGAAATATTTTAAGCGGAGAAAATAAAACGATGTCGATAAGTACCCCATACAAAGTAAAAAATATAAATCCCAATGCTTTCCCTATTCTTATTTCATTTAAAGCTTTCATATTTTTTCCCTTCGTCATTCTGGCAAGCGAGGAACGAGTGCGTCCAGAATCGTAGTTCAAAACAACGATTCTGGAGTCAGCGCCTAATCGGCTCTTCCCCAGAATGACTAAATTTTATCCTTATAACAAATAAAATCAAATTCCAAAGATAAACAAATGAGTCTCTAAATGTATTTACGGTTGATGTTTTGTCCGTCCTTCTAATATACCTGACCGGCAGTTCTTTTATTTTCAGATTAAATATCTTAGACAAGGCTACAATCTCAGTATCCCAGAACCAACCTGAATTACGCACGAATGGTAAAATCTTTTGAATTTTTGCCTTTTTGAAAAATTTAAAACCGGCTTCGCTGTCATGTACAGGCAGATTCAATACTACTCTAGCCATCCAGGCGTAAGCTTTACTTGTAAAGTATCTGTGAATAGTTCTAAAAGAAAAGGGGAAGAATCTTTTTCCTACTACGACATCACAAGAATCAAGAAGCGGCAAAGTCTTAAGAATATATTCCGGCCCGACTTCCAGATCGACATCCAAAAATCCGGTTATAAATCCCCGAGAGACTTTTATTCCATCCATAACCGTTTTACCCCGCCCGAGATTTTTTGTATGCTGGATAAATTGGAAACCGACTTTTCTTTTTTTATACTCTGCAAGAATTTCCTTAATTATTTCTAATGTCCTGTCTTTGCTAAAATCGTCTGAGAATATCACTTCATATGGCTTTTTTAACTGCTTTAAAACTCTATATAAACGATTAAAACTATTCTTTAAATGTTCGGCTTCGTTATAGCAAGGTAGTATTAATGAAAGATATATTTTCATAAATTCCTAAACATTTTTTCCAAAACTGATACTACATATTCGCTCTCTTCTTTCTTCATTCCTGCATATAAGGGAAGTCTTAAC
>MGAF01000010.1:8255-12479 GCA_001789635.1 Candidatus Roizmanbacteria bacterium RIFCSPLOWO2_01_FULL_35_13
CCTTTTCACTTATAGGTAAATCACCTGGTTTATATCCGAGCATTTTTCCCATGGGTGAAAGATGCAGCGGAATATAATGAAAACGCGCATCAACTCCGTTTTTTTTCAAAAATTTCAGAGCCGTACTTCTGTCTTTTCCATTATTAAACAATAGAAAAAACATATGAGCGTTATGTTTTGTATATTCTGGGACTTTGGGTAATCTAACTACTCCCTTTTTTTCATACCGGCTTAAAGAGGTCTTATAAAAATTATAGATTTTAAACCTCATCAGGTATATTTTTTCCAGTTGCTGAAGTTGACCATATAGAACTGCAGCCAATAAATCGCTTGGCAGATAACTTGATCCTGTATTAACCCAGGTATATTTATCTATTTCCCCTCTAATAAATTTAGTCCTGTCCGTTCCTTTCTCACGCATGACTTCTGCCTGTTCGATTAAATTTTTGTCCTTATTGTTTATACACAAAGCTCCCCCTTCACCACTGGTAATATTTTTAGTTTCGTGGAAAGAAAAACAACCATAATCGCCTAATGTCCCGAGAAATTTATCCTGATATTTTGCGCCGATCGCCTGAGCGGCATCCTCAATAACTCTGAGTTTATTATTTTTAGCAATTTTTCGGATTTTACCCATATCACAGCTTACACCGGCATAGTGTATAACGATTATTGCCTTTGTCTTTTCATTTAACTTAGCTGCAATATCGTCCGGATCAATATTTAAGGTGTCTTTTTGAATATCTGCGAATTTAACCCTTAATCCGGAGTTTAATAAAACCGCGTTTGCAGTCGAAGTAAAAGTAAAAGAAGGCATAATTACCTCATCACCCGGACTTAAATTCAATAGTCTGACTGCCATTTCCAAAGCGGATGTACAGGAAGTTGTCAGAAGAACTTTTTTAATAGCTAATTTTTCTTCCAATAATTTTGTCGCTTTAGTAGTATAATACCCGTCTCCGGCAATCGATAATCCATTTTTAAAAATATACGCAATATATTTCAACTCATTCCCGGAAAAATAAGGCTGGTGAAACTTTATCTTCATTATTTGAAAATGATTAACCCCGCAGCAAACTGACGGGGTATCTTTATGTCATTCCCTCGAAGGAGGGAATCCAGACTAAAATAATCATATTTGTAATGGAATTTAGAGACTGGATCCCCGCCTACGCGGGGATGACAAACATTCCGCAGCAAGATGCGAGGAATTAAACCACTAAGGTTAAAAATTAACTCTGAAGATTATTATATCCTTATTTCTGAATATTTCTTTCAGAAATGGATATTTAAAAAGAGTCTTGACGTCATAACCCTCAATCGACGTTAGAACTACAATCCTCAGACTATTTTTCCTTAAAAAGTTCAACGCTTCCTCATCAGTCATTGCTCCCAGATAAAAATTACCTGCCTGCAAGTTTTTGTCCAGATAATTTGGCGTTGCGGCATGCCTTGCCACATATGTTTTTCTGTCAGTATAGACCGGTATTACCGTGCCCAGAAATTGACTGGGAGTCAGCAATACATTCCCTTTTTCCGGTTGTTTATCTAAAAATTTAAAGCCTTTAATAATTCCCTTTGGCAGGTATGTAATCGGAGAATTTAGATTTTTATCATTTAATTTTTCTTTAAAAGCTGCAATGTTTCCCGGTAAAGAAAACAGTAACAATAACAAAACCATAAAACTGATGGCAATTATCCTTTTTTTACCTTTAAAAATTCCGCTTAACTGTTCTATTCCCAAAACCGCTATCGCCGAAAAAAGCAAATAACTTAAAGGCGACAAAAATCTCCCATTATGAGTATTGAGTACCAGATCTAAAGATGAATAAAACAAGCCAAAACTGATTAAGACAAAGATAGTCAGCATAATTCCCAGACTATTGATTCTTCTGAAGAACGGTACCAAACCAAACAAAGCCAAAATCACAACCGGTCCTAAGTTCAACATCACATCTCTTAATGCGGGAAAATTCCGCCATCCAACCTCAACGCCTTTTGTCGACTGGAAAAAAACCGTCTGGTAATAAAAGCGGTTAATAGCCAATCCCGCCAATAAAATGAGACCGCCTATAATCAGACCATAAAAAAACAATAATCCGGCCTCCTTATAGTTCTTTTCTTTCAGTTTTTTTAATAAAAAAAACAGCAATGTCATGCCGATGGCAAAAAAAGCGGTTATAACATGAAAAGGATAAAAAGTTAATACGGCTATCAAAAGTAAGCTTACAACAAGCCCAATCCCCAAAGAATAACTAACTGTCTTATCGTTCTTACTGATAAATTTATAACTGAGAAGAAATGCAAATAAAATAAAAATGTGGGCCAACAGATGATGGGGAACCGGTTCAAATCTTTTAAAAAAAGTTCCGTATGAAGCCCAGTAATCAAAAAAATTAATTTTCAGTCCGGAATTATCACTTACTAAAATAAAGAAAGGTCCGGCGGTTAAAGTAATTAATAAAGCAACCAACTTTAGTTTGAAAAAGCTGTTTATCAGTACTTCCCTGATGACCAAAAAAATAGTTAGAGATAAAATAAATACCAGGACAAAAACCGACATCCAGTAAGCAGAAGCAGGAGAAAGATGAAAAATTCTTCCGATTTGTCCGATAATCACGTATGGTTCAAGATGTAAATAAATCGACGGATCATCAGTCGCCGAATATTGCCGCGGTAACCAATATCCCCGTAATCCTTGGGCAATAAACTGAAGATAATAAAAATAGTCCAAATAATAGTGTCCCGTCCAAAGATACGTCATTCCATCAGGTGTTTTAGCATTTCCGATAATGACCGGAAATAGAACAAAAATTGCGGATATTAAACTTACAATAATAATCAGAAGGACTTTATTCCAGTTATAATTATTTCGGTTCATCTTTATCAATTATATTATGTTAAAAATAAACAATATAAAGAATCTTTTGCCCCATCTGGTTTTTATCTCAATTCTTCTATTTGTTTCCAAATTACCAGTTTATACGCAAAATTCTCTGACTCCAAAAAATACTTTTTTTGCAAAAACTGTCCATAATATTCCGCCACCTGACTATTACTGGTTTATTTCGGCCATGAATCAGGGCGGGTACTCCTGGCAATACACAAATCAATACACGACAGAACCGTCTGAGCCCATTACTACTTTTATTTATTACTCATTTTTAGGCAGGATTGCAAAATTAACCGGAATTTCCAATATCAATATGTTTCATTTGGCAAATTCTGTGAATTTATTATTATTTTATTCAGTCAGTTGGTTATTGATAAAAAGCGTAGTTCCCGGAAAAAAGTACCAATGGTTAGCTCTTTTTATTATTTTCTTTGCCGGCCCATTTCCAACAGGAAAAATTCCACTTATAGGTGAAATCGTCAGGGACAAAACCGATATTATCTGGACATACTTGGATCCGTACAGCCGACTTTTTCCCCGTCCTCATCACTTTTTTGCGCAAGTTGTCACGATCGGTTCTGTCTACCTTTTTTTACGTTATTTTAAGGAAAAAAAACTCTATCTGGCTGTCATTGGTGCAATTCTATTAGAATTGGCCTTCATCGTTTATCTAGTTCCTGCCTTTATCTTTTTTTCAAGTCTCTCAATATTATTAGGACTTTATTTTCTTAAACTTATAACGGCTTATTTATCTGAAAATGAATTACTTGTAAAATCCACTTTGCAGTTTTTAAAACAAACTTCCGTAGGTTGGATATTAATAATCTGTTTATCTGCTTTTTTCATTTTCATTCTGAGAGACGGCACGCTCGGCGAGTCAAGATTTAATTGGGAAGTGATAACCTATAACCCTAAGGGTTATCCTTTTACTATTTGGTTTTTGTTTTTTTCTCTAGGATTGCTGCCTTTCTTTTCCTTATTTTCGTTATCCAAATTTAAAGATAAAATGAAACTGGAATTTGTTTTAATTTTACTCATGGCAATCCTGCCTTTTGTTTTTTACCTTCTGGCTGAAAAAGGGGTTATTAATGTAAATAAAATCCGCTTTGCTAATACTTCGCCATATGTATTCTTCGCCATTTTGTCCACTTATGGAATTATAAAAATAAGACAACTGATAAAGAACAGGCTACCTATTATTCTTATCTATCTTATATTTTTGGTTAATGGTGTATTGGGACTTTATTCTTATTGGTTTCCTTATCTTTATGCTCCCCAGTTTTATTCTGAACGATTCATATCTCTAAAATACTTCAAGGTTATGGACTTTC
>MGAF01000011.1:0-11832 GCA_001789635.1 Candidatus Roizmanbacteria bacterium RIFCSPLOWO2_01_FULL_35_13
AAACTCACAAGAGAACAAAAAATTGAGATCAGGGAAACCCTCAAGAACTCTCCACATGATAAGGGATTACCAAAAGAGTTCTGGGATATCCCCGCTCTTAAAAAATCCATTTTTAGTTTCAACTAAAGCGTTATCGTTTGAGTGGTAGGATCTTGATTTTGTCTGTTTGATTAAAAGCCTCTCGAGAAAATCTGCAACCTGATAGTTGATGTTTTCTCCTCCCCGGTCAGAGTGGAAGTTGAAGATCTTAAACGGATACTGGTCAATCAGTTCCTGAAGTGCGGGAAGCATACAGCTTTCAGATATCTGAGGAATACAGACTGCAATCTGCCACTGGGTAATCTCATCAACAGAGTTAATGTGGTAAACGTCTCTTTGGTGCACTGCGTCAACCCGAATAGATCCTGGCCTCCCAAAGTTTTCAGGCGGCATGGTTATCCCAATCGGGACAGTTCTTGCTTTTGTGTGATTTACCCAATGACTGTTGTAAACCTGCGAGTGCCGGAGATTAGTTATGTGGGAGTGGGAGACACGGGAAATTGTCTGGTAATTTTTATGGCCAAATTCTTCAAACTCCCGCCTGAATATTTCTTTGGTTGCACCCTCTGATAACCGTAAATGCAGTTCATCTGTTTTTTCAAGGAGTTTAATGTCATAGGAGGTGTAGATTCTATGGGGACGGACTCTCTTGTAGAATTTTCTTTTAAGATCCCCCATTATGGCTCGGCCAATCAATCTTTTTATCTGAGCTTTTTTGTATCCGGTTACTTTCTTAAAGTAGGAAATGACAACTTTCTTGTCTCTTTTTAGGAGTTTGCCATAACCCAGTCGATCAACAGTTTTATCGATAAATTCATACTTGTCTTCGATCGAAGATTCTCTTAAGGAAAAATCAAATTCCTGTGATCCTTTTAAAAAACTTCTTAATTGGGTAGTATTTAGGATATGCGAATCGTTCATAGTAATTTGCATAAGAACTATTATTATGACGGTTCGCGCTTCTTTTTGGTCTCAAAATTCAATTAGGTATCGAGACCGTTTTGGCATCATTTTGTATTAGGTAAGACTTTGATTGCCAAAAATACGAAAAATGAGTATATAATATAAGTATGCAAAATTTCTATACATGGTGGACGGATAAACCGGATATTAATAATCCGGGTACTATTCATCAAATTTTGGCTTATGGCAATCTCGAAGCTTTAAAAGATCTAAAAAAAAATTTGGGAGAACAAAAATTAAAACAGGTTTTTTTGGAAAAGCCGCAAAAAGTATATACACCTTCCGCTTTTAATTTTATATCTAAGTTTATCTTAGGAATTTCTGATCAAATAGATGAAGCTAGATACCTCAAAACTACACCTAGACATATTGGATAAAACAAGACAGGATCTTTTGAAGAAGATAATGCCGGTCGCAAAATATTTTGTTTTGGGCGGAGGAACTGCTTTATCACTTCAGATTGCTCACCGCAAGTCTTTTGATTTCGATTTTTTCAGTGAAATTGAAATAGCAAAAGATCTTAAGGAAAAAATTGTAAAAAAAATAACTATAGAGGAAATTACTGTGGATACTGGTGACGAATTTACGTTTTATTCCACTGACAAAGTTAAATTTACTTTTTTGTTCTACTACTATAGATCATACTTTGATATTTTTGAGTTTAAAAATGGATTAAAAATATTTTCAGTAAAGGAAATCGCAGTTAAAAAAGCGTATACAATAGGTCACAGAGGAGTCTACCGAGATTATTTTGATCTTTTCACAATTTTTAAAGGCAAATATATCAATTTATATGAAATTATTACTGGGGCTGAAAGTGTCTATAAAGAATTATTTAATTCAAAATTATTTCTTGAACAGCTAGTTTATTTTAAAGATCTGCCGGATTTTGATATCACATCCATAAATAACCAACAAATTCCATCTAAAGACGAAGTAAAGCAGTTTCTTGAGGAAGAGGTAAGAAAATATCTTAAATCATAAAATAAATAGACGGGGTGGGATTGAAATTTCACAATACCTATGAGATTATTTAATTAATGTCCCTTCGCAAAGAATTTACTTCGGTTACTCGCTTTTCAAAAGCTCTTGCCATAATTTTGTTTATTCTTTTACCATTCGGTACTTACTTATTAGGATTAAATTACCAGAATAAATTAAATAGAGCCAAGGATAAAATTAAAATAGAGAAACCTAATATTACGGAGGCTCAAATTCTTTACAATCTAAATCTAGATAAGGATCAACGTGAGATAAAATGGCGAGATCAATTCACAACTAAATATTTAGCGGATTTTCCAGAATTTAAGGAAGAAATCGAGAGTGAAGCAGTGGTGAAAGCTTTGCGCATGCGCGGTAGAGCAGAGTGGTTGGTGGAAACGATACAAAAAATCGATGATTCAGTCCCAAATCCTACAGATTATGGAATGAGAAATTATTATTATGTGTCTGAGAGTAGGTGGAAAAAACTTACTACAGATAGAACCTTATGTTATATAGAAAATTATATTGTTTTGAGTCATGAATTAAACATAATTTCTACCACAAATTTAAAAGAGGATAGGTTAATTTTGCAATTAAAGTGCGACACTTTTGGAGCTTATAATGGCGTTGCGCTTTATAACTTTGATACCTTGGAGCAAATTAAATTTAGCGGATCTGAGGTAGATGAAAATAATTTTGCAAAAGGTTACTTATTAAATATTTTAACTTCTCGTCGGGAGCCTGTTATGGTTCTGGATGAAATAAACGTGCATGATAACGATTACAAATCAGCTAAATCTGCGAATCTATCTAAAGGTGTAAGTTTTTATAGCATAAGAACGGGAGAATTAATCTACGGCATAAATAATTACTAGTGTGAAATTAGAAAGATATAAGCTGGCATTTTATTTTTGAGAGGCGGTGATAACAAATGAGTAAAAAGAATGTAGTTAACAAAAAATCTAAGGGATTCACAGATGAGGAGCGTGCTGCGATGAAGGAGCGCGCCCAAGAACTGATGGCTGAAGAGCGTATGAACAAGAACAAAGCAGAGGGAGAAAGCGCAGTGCTCGCAAAGATCGCAGAAATGCCAGAGTCGGACAGTTCCATGGCTAAGAAGCTTCATAATATTATCAAAACCAATGCACCGACTCTATCACCGAAAACCTGGTATGGGATGCCGGCTTATGCTAATAAGGATGGCAAGGTGGTTTGCTTTTTCCAAAGTGCAGATAAGTTTAAATATAGGTATGCTACGTTAGGTTTTAATGAAACTGCTAATCTTGACGAAGGACAAATGTGGTCGACCTCTTTCGCCCTGAAGAAGTTGACAGCTGTTGAAGAGGCAAATATCATCGCACTCGTGAAGAAAGCGGTGAGATGACATTTACTTTGGGTGAGTGGCTGGATTCATTTCGAACCCAACTCCTAACAACTTATTTTACCTGATTCATAGAGATTAGCCAAATTTTCTATGTTGAATTCCAAGTAACCTATAAATTGGAAGTGATAAACCAGAATCGTGAATTAATTTTGCAGTTCCTTCAAACGCTGCAAATCCAAGTGCTCCAATAGTATAAGCACCAATATCATTCAAATCATATACACCTTCAGCCAAGTGATATTTTTGAGCAAATTCAAACGCAACATTTATCGCTAAACCTGATGATAAATTTGCAATTAAATTATCATCCACGAAAACTTTACCTCCAAAAGCAAAAACTGGAGTCGCAAAACTATCAAACAAATGACCTTGCATGAAAATAGGTAAAGAATTTCTATTAGGACCTCTTTCTAAACTTCTCAATAACAAAGCTGGAACACTAAAAATAGCTATTCCAAATAAACCCTTTGCTCTAACACTATAATTGATACGAGTAATAAGATTTTCTTGCTGATTAATCATAGTAATATTATACCAAAATTAATCCTATAGTAAAGTTACTTTACCTTGACTAACCCCCTCAGGCACAATATAGCCTAAAGGGGTTGACTTACTTAGGTCATATAAGAGTGAGGTGTGTAGAATTTTTTTAAAAAATCTCATTTTCTTTAAGTTTTACTTTTATTTAGATTCCCTATAGTAATATCAGAAAAATAATTTGAACGGTTTGTTATACTCCCTAATGTCACTTTTCACTGTAGAAGTAAGCTAAACCTGCTCATATTATATTATACTTATACAACGGTCTAAACCCCTTGACAAACAAATTTTTTGTCCTAAAATTTATTATAGAAAAAAATAGAACGTCGAGGTGAATCCACCTCTAAGTGCTTTCCTTGGAAGATTTATCTTCCCTTATAAGCCACGTATTTCTGAATTTTAAATTCAGCGATTGTGGCTATTTTTTTTGGATAAAAATTCGTATAAAAATATGATTCAAAATATATCACGTCCAGATGACCGATACTTTCGCACGACCAGTTTTAATATTGCAGCTTTTCTCTTCACCAAAGGTTTTGAACTGGCAAACATCGACAAACTAGAAAATCCTCACAAGGCTCACTTTGTTTTTCCAAATTCTCCAGAGTTAACCATTGCCGTCCACGTTTTTAATTTCGCAAAAGAAAATTCTCCAGAGTTAAAAGTTAGTGCTCGGTTGCTTTTTACTGCCATAAAGCAGTTAAAGACCGCCTTGTATCAAGACACGTTTTAGCCATGTTAACAAAGGCAGATATTCTTGAATACCAAGGAATTTATTTCAAAGTTTTCGGCCAAGAAATATCTTATGAAGAGGCGTTAGAGCAGAGTTCCAGATTGTTTAATTTTTTCAAAATAATCTGTAAACCCGAAGCGGATCAGGTCAACAGTCAAACTGAAAATTATGAAAAGGAATAAGCTAAATTTAAAAAAAGAAATAAAAGAACTAAAAAAGTCAATTTTTATGAAATGTTTGGACTGCGCCTGTTTCCAGCCAAAGGAAATTATAAATTGTGAAATTTCCAGGTGTCCTTTGTGGGAATTTAGACCAAAAGAAGCAAAAGGGTTATACACCCTCATAAAAGAACTCAAAGAAAAAAAAGATGAATATTTTGAGGCCAGAAAATAGCAGATTTTTCCAAGGACTTGATTTTTAAAGGAGGTGCAGAATGGAAAATAAAGATGAAAATATAAAAATAAAAATTTTCTTACCAAAAAAAGTGAGCAAGCTATTAGCGAGTGCTTCCGTATCTATAAATAGCGAATATGGCTTTATCACAATAAAGGGGTTTCAAATTTGGCCAAGCTCCCATTTCAATCAGCGACTCCAAACCTCAGTGAATATTACTCCACCCTCAAAACAATTATACGGCAGATATACTCCATTTATTTTTTTTGAAGATGTTAAAAGCTGGTATAAGTTAGAAGAATTGATTTTTTCGGCTTACCAGAAATTTAAGGATAAAAAAGAAAAAATTATTATCTCTGAAGATGTAAATCCAGAAGATATACCCTTTTAGTACACAGTAAATATATAGTTACATTTACTATATAGTAACTGTATTGTGGCTGGTACTGTGAAGTTAGGAGAACTATATAGTAACTTTTACTAATTAAAAGTTGACAAATAAAAGAAACCAGACGATAATAAAATCGAGCTCAGAAAAATAGGTGAAGTTTTTTAATGCCCTCGTTGGACAGGACTTCACCGTTCTGAGCTCACCAGCGGGGGCATTTCAATTTATGGAAAAATACATTTTCTACAAACGCAAATCAGATGATTCCGAGGATCGGCAAATTTTAAGTATTTCATCTCAAGATAGAGTCGTGAGGGAATCGGTTACCGGCTTTTCTGGCCTAAGCGTAATTTGTAATTATGAAGAATCACAAAGCGCAAAGAGGCCTGGCCGACCAAAATTTAATGAAATGTGTGAGCGGCTTGAAAGAGGTGAAGCGAAATACATTATTTGTTGGCAACTCAATCGCTTAGCTAGAAATCCTCCTGACGGCGGTAGGATTATATGGCTTGTACAGAACTATGGCATAAAAATTATAACTCCCTCAAAAACTTATGACTCAAACGATATTCTTCTGATGTGGGTTGAGTTTGCCATGAGCAACCAATTTATTATTGATTTGAGAAAAAATACCATGCGGGGTCTTGGAGATAAATTGAATTCGGGAATCGCTCCTATTTTAGCCCCAATTGGTTATTACAACGACACTACAAAAAAACAAGGTTTAAGAGATATTTTATGTGATGAACAGAGATTCCCACTTGTCCGCAAGATGTGGGATTTATTACTGACTGGAAATTACGCCCCACCAAGAATACTGAATATTGCTACCAACGAGTGGGGCTTGAGGCAAAGGAATGGTAGACCATTATCCCGCTCCAAAATTTATGAGCTATTCAGGAACATTTTCTATACAGGTAAATTTTATCTTTATAGCGGGAAAATCTATGATAACGGAGTCCACAAGCCGATGATAACACCAGAAGAATATGAAAAAGCTCAGAAAATTCTTGGTCGTCGAGGTACTTTTAAATTTCGACTTTCAGAGCACACTTTTGCCTTTAACAACTCAATAATAAGCTGTACCTGCGGATCAAGCATTACAGCTCATGAGAGGTACAGAAAAGTCTGTCCACAATGCCATCTCAAGTACAACTCCGTAGTAAATGAAAAATGCCCCAAATGTGGAGCTCTTGCGCCTACAAAAACCAGTTATTTTTGTTATTACCATTGCTCACGAAAGAAAGACCCTGATTGCAAACAGCCTGCAGCAACCCCAAAAGATTTAAATGAGCAGTTTGACCAGATAATCTCATTGTTGACGCTGCCTGAAGAATTTATTGACTGGGCTTTGGCAAAACTTCGCAAAGCCCATTCTGAAGAAATTAAGTACAGAAATACGATAAATATCAGCGTACAGGCTAATTTTAACACCGCAACAAAAAAACTGGATAATTTGTTGTCTAAATATTTAAGCGAAGTGAATAAGAACGGTGAATTAATATCGGATGAAGAATATAAACGGCAAAAGGTATTATTGTTGGATGAAAAAAAGAAGGCAGAAGAAATTTTGAAAGGATATAGCAATCAGCAGGATAACTGGTTAAATACCGCAGAAAAGTCATTTAATTTTGTTCTTACCGCAAGGGAGAAATATAAAAACGGGACAAAAGAAGAGAAACGGGAGATTGTTACTTCATTCGGATTGAACCTGATTTTAGATAATAAGATACTGCGTCTGGACTTGAAAAAGCCATTCGGTAAGATACAAGAAGCGTCAAAGAGATTACAAAACCCTTCGGATAAGATTGAACCCACAAAGCGGATTGTCCGAGAAGGTCAAACCTACTATTTTGACTCGGCTAATCCGCTCTGGGGTGATCGACGGGAGTTGAACCCGCAACATTCGCCTCCACAGGGCGACGCTCTGCCATTGAGCTACGACCACCAATAACACAATTTTACCAATTTTACATTGAAAAATCATTTAATCTTTGTTATGCTGTATTCGTTTTGTATTTTGTCATCCTGAACTAGTTTCAGGATCTGCTATCTAAAAATCAGATGCTGAAATAAATTCAGCATGACAGTAGAATATAATTATGGATATAAAATATCTTGGTCATTCTTCTTTCTTTATCAGAATAAGTCCGCCAGCGGGCGGAGCAAAGTTAGTTACGGATCCTTTTGATCCCAAGACGGTTGGATTGAAATTCCCCAAAACAGAAGCAGATATTGTAACTGTTTCACACCAGCACGGTGATCATAATAATTCTAAAGCAGTAGAGGGATCACCGTTAATTATCGATATGCCGGGCGAATATGAAAGAAAAGGTCTCAGGGTTTTTGGCTTTCAAACTTATCATGATAAGCAAAAGGGAGCGGAAAGAGGAGAAAATATAGTTTATAAATTTGAGGGTGACGATGTTTCGGTTTTACATTGCGGGGATCTGGGGCTCGTCTGGGACGATGCTTTTGTCGATCAGTTAGGCGACATTGACGTGCTAATGGTTCCTGTTGGCGGGTTTTATACAATTGATGCAAATGAGGCAGTGGAATTAATAAGAAAAATTGAACCCTCAATTGTAATTCCGATGCATTACGGACACTCAAAACTTAACCCTCAGATTTTTGCAAAACTTTCTCCGCTTGAAGATTTTCTCAAGAAAATTGGAGCTGAAAGTTCAACCCCAGTCCCAAAACTTGTTATTAAAAAAGAAGAATTATCAGAAGAGATGAAGGTTATAACAATGGAAATCAGTAGTTAGTATCTAGTATTTAGTATTAAGTATAAAAAGAATGCAAAATAATTTGCTCTTCATACTAGATACTTTATACTAAATACTTTATACTTATGGTAACTTCCGATGCTCTCAAGGTTCCTCCGCAAGACTCTGATGCCGAAAAATCAGTACTCGGGGCAGTGCTGGTTGATTCTTCCTCAATGAATATCGTCGCTGAATTTCTTAAACCCGAGCATTTTTACTCATCTGAGCACCAGGACATATATGCTTCGATGCTTTTGCTTTTTGAAAAACAAAAACCAATTGATGTTGTTACTTTATCAGATCAATTAAAATCAGAAGGGTCTCTCAAAAAAATAGGCGGCAATATTTACCTTTCGGACCTGATAAATGCAGTTCCGACTTCAGCCTATATTGAATATTACGGAAGAATAATTGTCGGGCATTATGTAAAAAGAAAATTGATTCAGCTTTCTTCCCGGATTATTGAAAAAGCATTTAATGAAAAGGGCGATACAAAAAAAATTCTGGACGAAGCAGAGCGGGAAATATTTGCACTTTCCCAATCCCATTTACACCAGGACTTTATCGAACTTAAAAGTATTTTAGCCGAGAGCTTTGAAAGATTGGAGCAGTTTATGAAAAAAGGGAGTCATTTACGGGGTGTTCCGACCGGATTTACAGATTTGGATAATAAGCTAGCGGGAATGCAGGACTCAAATCTACTAATATTAGCCGCGCGTCCCGGAATTGGAAAAACAACATTAGCCTTAAATATTGCACTTCACGTTGCAACTAAGGAAAAAATTCCGGTTGGTTTTTTTTCGCTCGAGATGAGCAAAGAAGAGTTGGTTGATCGCCTTTTGGTTGGACAGGCCGATATCGATGCCTGGAGGCTTAAAACAGGAAGATTGTCAGATGATGATTATAAAAAACTGACAGAGGCGATGGGAATTCTGGCTGAAGCCCCGATATTTATCGATGATACTCCGGGCGCCTCAATTTTAGAGATGCGAACCAAAGCCAGAAAACTGATGGTTGAGCGGCAAATTAAGTTAGTGATTGTTGATTATTTACAGCTAGCTGATTCAGGCAGAAGATTTGACAATCGGGTACAGGAAGTTTCTTTTATATCGCAGGGATTGAAAAATCTTGCCCGCGAACTCAAAATTCCGGTGATGGCAATTTCACAATTATCAAGAGCAGTCGAGCAGAGAGGCAGCCGTAAGCCGCAGTTAGCTGATTTGCGCGAATCAGGAGCAATTGAGCAGGATGCAGACGTTGTTATGTTTATTTACAATGAAGAAGACGGTGAAGATCTTTTGGATAGCAGTAAAAGACTGATAAAATTATATATTGCAAAACACCGTAACGGCGCAATCGGAGAAATAGACTTAATGTTCAGAGGCAACCGCGTAAAATTCTATGGTGTTGAAAAATGATGTCATTCTGGCTTGCCTGCCCCTCGTAGCTCTTTGAGCGTAGTGGGGTCCAGAATCGATTCTGGAGTCGCAATGCTCCCCAGAATGACTTTACTTGTTAGAAAACCTATAATTCCTCCCACGACTACGTCAAAAAAATAGTGATAACCAAGATAGATTCTTGAAAGGGAAATGAGAACTGCAATAAAAAAATATAACCAGCGTCTTTTTTTGTCAAAAGCAGTGATAACGGTTGCAGCCGCAAAGGCTATAGTAGCGTGACTTGAGGGAAAGGAGAAATCTTTAGGACAACTGGTCTCTCTATGTCCCGGAAGATAAAAAGCCAAGCGGATGTTTAAAGAGCATGGACGCGGTCGTTTAACCAAATTCTTTACAATTATCTGAGATGTAATTATTGCAGTTGAAACACAAAGGATAAATGTGGTTACAAATGCGATATCTCTTTTGGAAATACCAGGATTTTTTCTTTCTTCGAATATTAATAATAAAATAACTATCAGTATCCAAATAAACGCTGAATTTCCAAGGAATGAAAAAAAACTAAATATCTCCACTTGAAGTTTTTGTTTTACAATTGGGCTTAGCAGATAGTCGATTGTTCTTCTTAATGAAAAAGTAATTTCTTCATCAAATTTTATAAAGGAAAGAAGCCAGTAGTAGATAAGCATATTATTTTATTTTTCTAAGTCTAATTTTAAACTCTTTTTTGTTGAACTTCAAATTCATCGTGCCTTTTATTTCAACTGCAAATGAAGCTGCAACAGCTCCCATTAAACCGCATGTTTTGATAGGTAAATTTTGCAAATATCCATATAAAAAACCAGCCCGGTAAGCGTCACCGGCGCCGGTCGGATCGATAGTTTTAGTTTTATAAATCGGTATTTGTATCCATTTTCGGTTATGAAAAATTTCCGATCCCTTATCTCCTAAAGTTTTGACGACTATTTGATTTGCATTTACCATTTTAGTTATAGATTTTTTCAACCTCTTTTCAATAAAAGCAATCTCATAGTCATTTCCAAATAAGAGTTTTGCTTTTTTAACTCCCAATAAAAGTATTTCTGTTCCAAAATGGGGTATATAAAAGGCAGGATCAAATGCGAAATCTTTTTTAAGATCGACTGCATCTTTCACCAGCTTATTCATGGCTTCAAGATCGGTGGGAGATATTAAGATGAAAGTATTTCTAACTCTTTTAAGTAAAGTGGCCAATTGTAAATCTCTGGCTTTTTGCATAGCTCCGGCTGAAAACATCCATATTTGATTATCGTGTATGTCAGTCATTACAAATCCGGATGCAGTAGGAACATCTTTATGCACTTTGACAAATTTTGTTGAAATATTATTCTTTTTAAGAAAGTTTTTATATTCAAGAAAATCATTACCGGCTGTCGTAAATAATAGCGGGTTGAGTCCCAGTTTAGATAAATAAAAAGCCTGATTTCCACCTGTGCCGCCAAATGATTTCTGATGTGTATCTGTCACTATTGAAATATTTATTTGATGTATTTTATCCTGTTGGATATATTTTGAAAATGGATCTTTTATATCGAAAATATAGTCGTAGGCAATATCTCCTGTAAGAATAATATTTTTTTTCATACCATTTCGCTTTGATTAAACTGTAAAATAAAAAGCTTCGTTGGGCATTGATTATTTTTAAGCTTAATATTATTACCCCATACCTAACGGAGCTGTCAAAGTTTTTATTTGATAGCAGAGTGGTATCATTGCAAATCATTTTAGCGTTTGTTATATTAAACCGCAATACTTTGTCATCCTGAATTTATTTCAGGATCTCCATCGTCATTTTGGGGAGAGAAGCGACTCCAGAATCGTAGTTTTAAACAACGATTCCGGACAAGCCGGAATGACTGAAAGATGTTAAAACAAGTTTAGCATGACAAGTTAAAGGACGATGTCTAAAGTAAAAGATCCAAAACTTGCTAAACAAGGAAAACTTAGAATAGAGTGGGCCAGACGTGAAATGCCGGTCCTTCTTGAAATAGAAAGAGATTATAAAAAAGAAAAACCCTTTAAAAATCTTACAATTGCAGCTTGTCTTCACGTTACAAAAGAAACTGCGGTACTGGTCCAAATTCTTGAGGCAGGTGGAGCCAAAGTTTATTTAGCCGGATCAAATCCCTTATCCACTCAAGACGATATAGCTGCCGCGTTAGCTTCTGAAAATACCGAAGTATTCGCCTGGCGAGGAGTATCGA